>NZ_FMTK01000021.1:0-76056 GCF_900100025.1 Pseudomonas sp. NFACC56-3
GCGAGGATGATGATCATGATCAGGAAGCAGCCGAACAGCGCGATGGTGCCAGGGATGCGGCCCATTTCCTCGCGCACCATGTCGCCCAGGGAGCGACCGTTGCGGCGGGTGGACAGGAACAGGACCATGAAATCCTGCACCGCACCGGCCAGCACCACGCCGGCGATCAGCCAGAGCGTGCCGGGCAGGTAGCCCATCTGCGCCGCCAGCACCGGCCCGACCAGCGGCCCCGCACCGGCAATGGCCGCGAAGTGGTGGCCGAAAAGGATGTGTTTGTTGGTCGGGACATAGTCCAGGCCATCGTTGTTGAGCACGGCGGGGGTGGCCCGGCGCGCATCGAGTTGCATCACGTTGTTGGCGATGAAGAGGCTGTAGTAGCGGTAGGCGACCAGGTAGATGGCCACGGCGGCGACGACGATCCAGAGGGCGTTGATGGGTTCACCGCGGCGCATGGCCACGACGCCCAGGGCGCATGCTCCTACGACGGCCAGCAGTAGCCAGGGCAGATGGCGCAGCAGGCTATTATTGTTTTTCATTTTTATATTCCAGCCAGGGTGGACAAGAAAGGTAGCCATTGGAGTTTAGCGCTAACCCGGGCAAAGGCCATACTCGACATTCGTCTGTCACCGGCCGAACGGTGACGATGACCGGCCAGTAGGGTCTATAGTCATTACATCTTCAGAGGGAAAGCGTAATGAGCGAACGCCGCCGCTTCGTACGAATAGAGTTCCATGCCAAGACCGAGCTGACCCAGGGCTCATTCACCTGGCCGGTGAAACTGCTGGACCTGTCCCTCAAGGGCCTGCTGATCGAAAAACCCCAGCCCTGGCTGGGCAACGCCAAGAACACCTTCATGGCCGACATCCATCTGAGCAATGAGGTCGAGGTGAAGATGGAAGTCAGGCTCACCCACGACGATCACGGCCACCTGGGCTTTGTCTGCGAGCACATCGACCTGGACTCCATCGCACACTTGCGCCGACTGGTGGAGCTGAACCTGGCCGATCATGACGAACTGGAGCGGGAATTCGCGGCGTTGATCCAGGTTTGAATCAGCGGGTTACTCGAACAACGCATCCAACGCCTGCTCCAGGCGTGTCACCGCAATGATCTGCAACCCCGGCGGCGCTTCCTTCGGTGCATTGCCCTTGGGCACGATGGCGCGCTTGAAGCCATGCTTGGCCGCTTCCTTGAGCCGCTCCTGGCCACTGGGCACCGGCCGGACTTCCCCCGACAGCCCTACTTCGCCGAACACCAGCAGATCATGGGGCAGCGGTCGATTGCGCAGGCTGGACATGACCGCCGCCATCAGCGCCAGGTCGGAGGCAGTTTCCAGCACCTTGACCCCACCGACCACGTTGAGAAAAACGTCCTGGTCGTGAGTCGGAATCCCGCCATGTCGATGCAACACCGCCAACAGCATGGCCAGCCGATTCTGGTCCAGGCCCAAAGTGACCCGCCGCGGGTTCGCCAGGTGACTGTCATCCACCAGTGCTTGCACTTCCACCAGCATTGGCCGGGTGCCTTCCCAGGTCGCCATGACCACGCTGCCCGGCACTTCTTCCTGGGCACGCGTCAGAAAGATCGCCGAAGGATTCGAGACTTCTTTCAGGCCCCTGTCGGTCATGCCGAACACGCCCAATTCATTGACGGCACCAAAGCGGTTCTTCACCGCCCGGAGCAAACGCAGGCGACCATCGGATTCGCCTTCGAAGTACAACACGGTATCGACCATGTGCTCCAACACCCGCGGTCCCGCCAACGCACCTTCCTTGGTGACGTGGCCCACCAGGAAAATCGCCGTGCCGCTCTGCTTGGCGTAGCGCACCAGCAACGCCGCGCTTTCTCGCACCTGGGACACGCCGCCCGGGGCCGATTGCAGCTGTTCGGTGAAAATGGTCTGGATCGAGTCGATCACCATCACCTTGGGCTTTTCCACGCGCGCCGTGGCGATGATGGTTTCGATGCAGGTCTCGGTCATGACCCGCAACTGGTCCTGGGGCAAGCCCAGGCGCCGTGCGCGCATGGCGACCTGCTGCTGGGACTCTTCGCCAGTGACGTACAGCGCCGGCATGCGGGTGGCGAGGTTGCACAAGGTTTGCAGCAGGATGGTGGATTTGCCGATGCCCGGGTCCCCACCGATCAGCACCACCGAACCGTCCACCAGGCCGCCGCCCAGCACCCGGTCCAGTTCACCGGACGCGGTGGAAAATCGCGGGACTTCTTCAACGCTGACTTCAGCCAGGGTCTTGATCTGCGCCTGCTGACCGGCCCAGCCCGTGCGCCCGGTGGGGGCCGCCGCGCCGCCGCTTTCCACCATGGTTTCGGTCAGGGTGTTCCAGGCCCCGCATTCGCTGCATTGGCCGGCCCATTTGGGAAAGGTCGAACCGCACTCGGTGCAGCCGTACATGCGCTTTGCCTTGGCCATCTGAACTCCGGGGTAAAAAACGCGATGATAGCCCAGGCAGTGGCTAGCGCGGGGCCGGCATTCTGATTTCGCCCTTGGCCAGATCCATTGCGGTATTACCCAATGGGTCCTGGGCCTGCAGATCCGCCCCCTTGGCCTTCAAGGCGTCGAGCAATTCGGTGCGCTTGAACAGCCCGGCATACATCGCGGCGGTCTGTCCGGCACCGTTGCGTTGGTCCGGGCTGCAATCGGTGGACAGCAAGCGACGGGCAATCTGCACTTCGCCCTTGAAAATGGCGCCCATCAGCGCCGTATTGCCACGTTTGTCCTGGGCACAAGCGTCGGCCCCTGCGGCCAGCAAACGCTCCACCGCCGGAGCGTGGCCGTGATAAGCCGCCAGAATCAGCGCGGTGTAGCCCTTCTCATCTCGGGTATCCAGCGAATAACCGGCCTCGATAAACGTATCGAGCATCGGCACATCGCCCCGGCGAGCGGCGTCGAAATAATAGTTTTGCAACTGTTCCTGGACCGCAGCCGGTTCGGTGGGTATTGGTTGATCGGCCAGTACGGTCAGTGACCAGGTCGCAAGCATCGACAAAAAGAATTTACCCATCATGACGTCTCCCCATGACTCAAGACTGTGGGAGCGAGCTTGTTCGCGATGCAGACGCTGCGGTGCACAGCCAGACCGAGTCGCCTGAATCGCGAGCAAGCTCGCTCCCACAGTTGGATCAGTCAGTCAGTTTTTCCGCCAGAGCCTTGACCCGGGCCAAGTCACCTTTGGCGACACGGGCCACGCCAGTGCCGTATTCAGGATCGGCCTTGTAGAGGAACGACAGGATGATGTGTTTGCTCTCGTCATCAGTGGTCGCCAAAGAGCCACCAAAGCTTTCGATCAGGTCATCACGTTCTTTCTTGCTGAACGAACGATACAAATCACCGGCCTGCTTGAAGTTCTGCTCGCGCTGGATTTTCGCCTGCTGGGTGCTGCCACTCAGCGCGGTCTGGCTGTAGCGTGCCGCCTGCGGTTCTTCACGAGGCGTCAGGCGGCTCGGCTGGTAATTCACGCCGGTGCTGGTGCTGCCTGGGTTCATCGCACCGTCCTGGTTACCGTTGTTCACCGCCACCTTGGGGGCGTTGATCGGCAATTGCAGGGCATTGGCGCCTAGGCGGTACATCTGCGTATCGGCATAGGAAAACACCCGCCCCTGGAGCAGACGGTCCTCGGACGGCTCGATGCCTGGCACCAGATTCGCTGGCGCCATCGCCACCTGCTCGGTTTCCTGGAAGACATTCGCCGGATTGCGGTTCAAGACCATTTGCCCGACCTTGCGCTCAGGCACGCCCGGCCAGATCTTGGTCGCGTCCAATGGGTCGAAGTCGAACTTGGCAAGGTCTTGCGGATTGAGCACCTGGACGTACAAGTCCCACTTCGGGAAGTCGCCCTTATTAATATGACTCACCAGATCATTGGTCATATGGCTGTAATCCTGGCCTTGAACTTTCACAACTTCTTTCGGATCGAGATTTTTCAAGCCCTGCAAACTTTTCCAATGAAACTTCACGTAATGAACGTCACCCTTGGCGTTAATCAGCTTGTAGGCATGTACACCGTTACCATCCATTTCACGGTAACTGGCCGGTGTGCCGGAGTTGGAATACAACTCGGTCAGGGTACGGGTCGATTCTGGAACATGGGAGAAGAAATCGAAACGCCGTGAATCATCGTCCAGGTTGGTCCGCGGATCGGGTTTGAACGCATGGACCATGTCCGGAAACTTGATGGCATCGCGAATGAAGAAAGTCGGGAAGTTGTTGCCCACCAAGTCCCAGTTACCGTCGGCGGTGTAGAACTTCGTGGCGAAGCCACGGGGGTCGCGCAGGGTTTCCGGCGAATGATTACCGTGCACCACGGCAGAAAAACGCACGAACACCGGAGTGACCTGACCTGCGGCAAAGACCTTGGCCTTGGTCAGGTCGCTGAGATCGTCGGACACCGTGAATGTGCCGTGGGCGCCGGTACCACGGGCATGCACCACGCGCTCGGGGATGCGTTCACGATCGAAGCGCTGGAGCTTCTGGATCAACTGCACGTCTTGCAGCAGGGTCGGACCGTTGGGACCTGCCGTCTGCGAATTCTGGTTATCACCGACCGCCGCACCGTTGTCCCGGGTCAGGGTGGCCGCGTTGACAGACAAGGATAGAAGGCTCGCGGTCAGCACAAAAAGAGCGCGGCGATGGGAATAAGCCCCGTGGCCAAGGGAAGTGTTCATAGGCATGTTCCTCTGATGTTATAGAGCGCATCCATGTGCGCCATCCAGAGGCTAGTGCCGGGGAAAGAAAAACCTAAATAGAAATGCCGTACCGTACCGATAGAAAAAACGTTATAGGGCCCCCGGGCCGAAACCGCGTATCACGCGCGATTGATGGCACTTTGTAAACTTTTCATCCGAGCCCCGGTCGATAACTGAAGCTTTGTAAGCAGGCGTTTCGAGCAGGACTCGTTGGGCTGATTTACACTGCCACTCATCTTTCATCCGTTACAAGGAATAACTCATGGGCGTGCTAAGCGAGTTCAAGGCCTTCGCGGTCAAAGGCAATGTCGTCGACATGGCCGTCGGGATCATCATCGGCGCCGCTTTCGGCAAAATCGTTTCGTCATTCGTCGGCGATGTGGTCATGCCGCCGATCGGCCTGCTGATCGGTGGCGTGGATTTCAGTGACCTGGCCATCACCCTCAAGGCCGCCCAGGGTGATGCGCCTGCCGTGGTGCTGGCCTACGGTAAATTCATTCAGAGCACCATAGACTTCATCATCGTGGCGTTCGCCATTTTCATGGGCGTCAAGGCCATCAACCGCCTCAAGCGTGAGGAAGCCGTAGCCCCCAGCGCGCCCCCGGTTCCGACCAAGGAAGAGCTGCTGCTGAGTGAGATTCGCGACCTGCTCAAGGCTCAGAACGAGCGGCCCTGAGCCTACCAGTAGTTTTCCACCGCCACCTGGCCCGGACGACGGGTCAGGCTCAGTTGCAGGCCCCTGGCCTTGAGCAGCTTGCGCGTGTCGTCGATCATTTGCGGGTTGCCACACAGCATCACCCGCGAATGCTCCGGTGTCAGTGCTACACCGGCCGCGCGCTCCAGCTCGCCGTTGTCGATCAACGTGGTAATGCGCCCACTGAGCGCCCCCGGGTGCTGCTCACGGGTGACGGTCGCAATGAAACGAAACTTGTGAGCGTACTCGGCCAGGTAGTCGCGCTGGGGCAGTTCCTTGATCAGGTCCTGATACGCCAGCTCCCGCGCCTCGCGCACGCTGTACACCAGGATGATCCGCTCGAATTTTTCCCAGGCCTCGAAATCCTGGAGGATCGAAAGAAACGGCGCCACGCCCGTCCCCGTGGACAGCAACCATAAATCCCGGCCATCGACGAAGCGGTCCAGCGTCAGGTAGCCAAAAGCCTGGCGATCCACCAACAGTTCGTCACCCGGTTGCAAGCGGCTGAGTTCACTGGTGAACTCGCCCTCGGGAACCACGATGGAAAAGAATTCGAGAAACTCGTCGAAGGGCGACGACACCATGGAATACGCCCGCCAGACGGTGGTGCCGTCCGCCTTGGCGACGCCCAGCCGGGCGAACTGGCCCGCCCGGAAGCGAAAGCCACGATCCCGGGTCGTGCGTAACGTAAACAAATGAGACGTCACTGGCTGGACATCGAGCAAGGTTTGGCGGGTGAACTTCTCTGCGCTGTCGGTCATGAGCCACTCCTAGGGGACAAGACGTGCAGTGTCCCGCAAAGCGAGCGTCTTCACCACCGACAACAAGTAATGGCATTTTAGCTACAGTCGCCGCCTTCATTGATAAATCTTTCACCGAACTTATACAAAGTTACAGACATGTAAAACCAACCAAATAAAAATTATCCCCTTAAATATTTCAAAATGTAAGCGAACTAAAAAAAAACCACTGCAAGTTAGGAATAGTCCTACACTAAAATTTCGCATCATGGATTGGATCCGATTGACGAATCAAACCCAGGAGAGAGCGATGGACAGGTGGAAGGACTTGTTACTGAGGAAGCTATCCTGTGAAAAAGACCTGCAGGCGGCGTATCGTCTGGCATTGAATTTCTTTAACAATCAGGGATTTGAATATTGCGCATTTGCAGCCTATCTCGGAAGCCCCGACAAACACACCAGCAAGGTGAATCTGAATAACTATCCTTATGGGTGGGACCGGCTTTATGAACAAAACGGTTATGCGTCAAACGATCCATTAGTAGCACATTGCAATCAATCACCGCTCCCGATCTTGTGGGATGAGACTGTTTTCGCTCAGGCCCCCAAGTTATGGCGAGAACTTAATCGACAGGGGCTCAAGTACGGCTGGACCCAGGCCGTTCATGACGACCAAGGGACACAATGCAGCCTGTTCAGCCTTGCACGAACCCATTGCCCCATTGATATCGAGGAACACTATGGCAATCTCGGCTACGCCATCTTCGCCAGTCAAAAGCTGCATACGCTCGCCAGCAAAAAACTGTCTGACAGCATCGCAGTCAAGCAGAACTATCACTTGTCGCCGAGAGAAATCGAGGTACTGAGATGGTCGGCCGAAGGCAAGACGGCCTCGGAAGTGGGCAGGATTCTCTGCCTTTCCGAACGAACCGTGAATTTCCATGTATGCAGTTGCATGCGAAAACTGAACGTCAGCAATAAAATTTCGGCGGTGGCCAAGGCTGCCCATATCCATGTGATCTGACCGTGGCGCGGCACTGCCGAGCTGAAAACCCCCGAGTAATGTGCAACAAAAAAACGTACCATTTACGGACCCTCTTGAATGATGCCGCTTTTTACACGCGACGCAGTTCATTCAGGTGGTCCCGCACAGACACCTCCAGGCAGCGGGACATTCGTTGATTTCCAGAGTCCCCAGCCATGCCCCTGTTTGACAGCCCTTTCGCCCAACTCGACCTGATCCGCCAACCCGAACAGCAGAACGAACCGCTGCAAGCCTTCGATGCGGCCGATGAATACCTGCTCGCGTATCTGGCCGAACAACAACCGGCCGCGCAGACTCGGGTCCTGGTGCTCAATGACGGCTTCGGCGCCCTGGCCGCCAGCCTGGCCGGCAACGTCCTGGTGACCAGCAGCGGTGATTCTTTTCTGGCATTGCAGGCACTGGAGAAAAACCTGGTGCGCAATGGCCGGCCCTTCGATGCCGTGCCAACGCTGCCCGCCAGCGAACCGTTGACCGGCCCGTTCGATCGCGTCCTGATCAAAGTACCGAAAACCCTGGCCCTGCTGGAGGAACAACTGATTCGCCTGCAAGGCCAACTGGCGCCGGGCGCCCAGGTGATCGCCGGGGCCATGATCAAGCACCTGCCTCGGGCCGCCGGCGATTTGCTGGAGCGTTACATCGGCCCGGTGCAAGCCTCCCTGGCGGTGAAGAAAGCGCGGCTGTTGATCGCCACACCGTCCACCGCCTCTTCACCCGGCAGTACGCCGGTCGTGTCGCCCTACCCCACGCGCTACTGGCTGGACGAGCCGAAAATCGAACTGCTCAACCACGCCAACGTGTTCTGCCGCGAAGGTCTGGACATCGGCACGCGAGCGTTCCTGCCACATTTGCCGAAAAACCTCGGCACGGCCCGGGTCGCGGATCTGGGCTGCGGCAATGGCGTGCTGGCCATCGCCAGTGCCCTGCAAAACCCCGAGGCCCGCTACACCCTGGTGGACGAGTCGTATATGGCCGTGCAATCGGCAGCAGAGAACTGGCGTGCGGCCCTCGGCGAACGCGAAGTGACGATCCGGGCCGGCGATGGCCTGGCCGGACAAGAAGCGCAGTCACTGGATGTGGTGTTGTGCAACCCGCCCTTCCACCAGCAGCAAGTGGTGGGCGACTTCCTCGCCTGGCGGATGTTTCAGCAGGCTCGCGAAGCGTTGGTGGTGGGCGGCGCGCTGTACATCGTCGGCAACCGGCACCTGGGCTACCACAGCAAACTGGCGCGGTTGTTCCGAGGCGTCGAGCAAGTGGCCGCCACGCCGAAATTCGTCATTCTCAAAGCCCGCAAATAGACCGTCCGCTGCGGGAGCGAAGCTCGCTCCCGCAGGAAAATCAGTGGGTGGTCAGCCCCGCGGCATTCATGAACATCCGCATCAGGCTGGCGACGATGAACAACGCCAGCACACTGCCAGCCCAGATCAACGCCAGCCAGCCGAGCCGCTGCCAGAGCGGCTTGCGCTCGGCGGCCTCGATGTCTTTCAAGTCCGGTTTGGCCATGCTCGAAGCCCTCAATGGTAGCCGTCGTCGTGGGTCACCTTGCCGCGGAACACGTAGTAGCTCCAGAAGGTGTACACCAGGATCAACGGAATGATGAACAGCGTGCCCACCAGCATGAAACCTTGGCTCTGGGGCGGTGACGAGGCGTCCCAGATCGAGATGGACGGTGGCACGATGTTCGGCCACAGGCTGATGCCCAAGCCGCTGTAGCCGAGGAAGATCAGCACCAGGGTCAGGATGAAGGGCGTGTAGTTGGCATTGCGGGCCACCGCGCGGAACAAACCGTACATGGTCACCAGCACCAGGATCGGCACCGGCAGGAACCAGAACAGGTTCGGCAAGGTGAACCAGCGGGCCGCGATGTCCGCGTGGGCCAGCGGCGTCCAGATGCTGACGATACCGATCACGGCCAGCACCACGAGCGCCAGCGGCCGGGCCAGGTCATGCATCTGCTCTTGCAACTTGCCTTCGGTCTTCATGATCAGCCAGGTGCAGCCGAGCAACGCGTAGGCCGCGATCAACGCCAAACCACAGAACACCGTGAATGGCGTGAACCAGTCCAGGGAACCGCCGGCGAACTGGCGATTGACCACTTCAAAGCCGTCAATGAACGCCCCCAGCGCCACGCCCTGGAAGAAGGTGGCCGTCAGCGAACCGCCAATGAACGCCTTGTCCCAGAGGTGGCGCTTCTCGGCCTTGGCCTTGAAGCGGAACTCGAAGGCCACGCCGCGGAAGATCAGGCCGATGAGCATCAGGATCAACGGCAGGTACAGCGCCGACAGCACCACCGAGTAGGCCAGCGGAAACGCCCCGAACAGCCCGGCACCGCCCAGCACCAGCCAGGTTTCGTTACCGTCCCAGACCGGTGCCACGGTGTTCATCATGACATCACGGTCGCGCTCGCCCTTGACGAAGGGGAAGAGGATGCCAATCCCCAGGTCGAAACCGTCCATGATCACGTACATCATGATGCCGAAGATGATGACCACGGCCCAGATCAGCGGAAGATCAATACCCATGACTCAATTCCCCTTGTTCGAGCGGTCGTTGTGGTCCACTTCGTCGTCGCCTTCGTTGGCGGCCGACAATGGCCGGGCCGGGGTGCGTTTCTGGCCGGGCCCGCCATCGGTCGGTTCGGCTTCGTGAGCCTCCGGCCCCTTGCGTACCAGGCGCATCATGTAGCTCAGGCCTGCACCGAACAGGGCGAAATACACCACGACGAACAACACCAGGGTGATACTCATCTGCGCGAAGCTATGGCCGGACGAAGCATCGGCGGTGCGCATCAAGCCGTAGACCACCCAGGGCTGGCGGCCGATTTCCGTGGTGAACCAACCCGCCAGTATCGCGATCAGGCCGGACGGTCCCATCCACAGCACCATGTGCAGGAACGGCCTGGACTGATAGAGCCGGTCGTTGCGGCGCAACCACAGGCTGCACAGGCCAGTGAAGATCATCAGCAGGCCCAGGCCGACCATGACCCGGAACGACCAGAATACGATGGTCGAATTGGGCCGGTCTTCAGGTGGAAACTCCTTGAGGGCCGGCACCTGTTTGTCCAGGCTGTGGGTCAGGATCAGGCTGCCCAGGTAGGGAATCTCCACAGCGAACTTGGTCCGTTCCTCCTTCATGTCCGGCAGGCCGAACAGGATCAGTGGGGTCGGTTCGTTGCCAACGTTTTCCCAGTGGCCCTCAATGGCGGCGATTTTCGCCGGTTGATGCTTGAGGGTGTTCAGGCCATGGAAGTCGCCGATGACCGCTTGTATCGGCGCCACCAGCAGTGCCATCCACATCGCCATCGACAGCATCCGGCGGATCGCCGGGGTGTCGCGGCCGCGCAGCAAATGCCAGGCCGCCGACGAGCCGACGAAAAACGCCGTGGCGACAAACGCCGCGGTGGACATGTGCAGCAATCGATAAGGAAACGAGGGGTTGAACACCACCGCCAGCCAGTCCACCGGGATCACCCGGCCATCGATGATTTCGTAGCCCTGGGGAGTCTGCATCCAGCTGTTGGAGGACAGGATCCAGAAGGTCGAGATCAGAGTGCCGATCGCCACCATGACCGTGGAAAAGAAGTGCAGGCCACGGCCGACGCGGTTCCAGCCAAACAACATCACACCCAGGAAACCTGCTTCGAGGAAGAACGCCGTGAGCACCTCGTAGGTCAGCAAGGGGCCGGTCACCGCGCCGGCGAAGTCCGAAAAGCGGCTCCAGTTGGTCCCGAACTGATAGGCCATGACCAACCCGGACACCACCCCCATGCCGAAGTTGACGGCAAAGATTTTCGACCAGAAGTGGTACAGGTCGCGGTAGGTGTCATCGCGGGTCTTGAGCCACAGCCCCTCGAGCACCGCCAGGTAACTCGCCAGGCCGATGGTGATGGCCGGGAACAGGATGTGGAACGAGATCGTGAACGCGAACTGGATTCGGGCGAGATCGAGCGCCTCCAAACCGAACATAAGTCTTCCTCTGTCAGGTAAAACCGGCTGCGGGCGGGGAGTAGCATCGGCCCCCAGGGATATGGAGTGCGATGCATTTCAAATCGTTCTTTTTATAACCGTCACACCGCAGGACTCTGGCCGGACGGCCGCCAGCCCAACGCCTCGAAGGGTATTGATCTGGATCAAGCAATGTTCAAAGAGTAGTCGCAATATTGCCGATGGACGGCGTGGTCTTTTGTCGCGTGACAGGTTGTCTCAGTGTGGGGTGCCAGCATCGGCCCCGTTGTTTTGAAGGCATACGGTATCCCGTGGCGAGGGAGCTTGCTCCCGCTCGACTGCAGCAGTCGCCTTTCTTGGGACCGCTTCGCGGCCCAGCGGGAGCGAGCTCCCTCGCCACAGTTCCGCCATGCCCCTGGGCCATAGAGTTCCAAAAGTAGATGTTTGGCTAACTATTTTTTCCAGCGGACGTAATTTCCAGTTACACCTCGGCGATAATCTCATGGCCTTCCTCACCGGACCCGCCCTAGATGCCCAGCCAAGCGCCGCTGCTGCTCCGTCACCATCGTCCCTTCATCGCCTTCTGGCTGGCCCGGATATTCACCGCCAGCGGCTTCCAGATGCTCACCGTGGCCATCGGCTGGAACCTCTATCAACTGACCGGCAACGTCCTGGACCTGGGCCTGGTGGGGTTGGTGGAGTTTGCCCCGCGCGTGCTGTTCATGCTCCACACCGGGCACGTGGCGGACCGCTATGACCGGCGCAAGGTCGCGGCCATTTGCCAGTCATTACAGGCCATGATTGCCCTGGCGCTGGCGATTGGCAGCGCCACCGACAACGTCACGCGGGAGATGATCTTCATCCTCGCCTTCCTGCTTGGCGCCGCTCGCTCCTTCGAAATGCCGACCACCCAGGCGTTGCTGCCGAGCATCGTACCGGCGGCCCTGTTTCCCCGCGCCGTCGCCGCCGCGCAATCGGCCCAGCAATCGGCCACCATCGTCGCTCCGGCACTCGGCGGCTTGCTCTACGCCTTCGGCAGCGTCTGGGTCTATGGGCCGACGGTACTGCTCTACATCATCGCCTGCTGCCTGATGCTCAACCTGCCCGCCCGGCAGACGCCGCTGAACAAAGGCAAGGCGACTCTGGATTCGTTGCTGGCCGGGATTCGCTTCATTCGCAGCCGCCCGGACATTCTCGGGGCGATCTCCCTGGACCTGTTCGCGGTGTTGCTCGGCGGCGCGACGGCGCTGCTGCCGGTGTTCGCCAAGGACATCCTGCTCACCGGTCCCTGGGGCCTGGGCCTGTTGCGTTCGGCACCGGCGGTCGGGGCCTTGCTGATGTCGTTGTGGCTGGCGCGGTTTGCCGTGGAGCGCAAGGTCGGCCGGGTGATGTTCACCGCCGTGGGCGTGTTCGGCGTCGCCACCATTGCCTTCGGCCTTTCCACCTCGTTCTGGTTTTCCCTGGCAGTGCTGGTGGTGCTGGGTGCGGCAGACATGATCAGCATGGTGATCCGTGCCTCGTTCGTGCAACTGGAAACCCCGGATGACATGCGCGGCCGGGTCAGCGCGGTAAACGGGCTGTTCATCGGCGCGTCGAACCAGCTGGGCGAGTTCGAATCCGGCCTCACCGCCCACTGGTTCGGCACGGTGCCGGCGGTGGTCATGGGCGGTGTCGGCACGCTGTTGGTGACCGGGACCTGGATCAAGCTGTTCCCGACCCTGGCCAACCGCGATCGGATGCACGAGCCGGTGGACGAAGCGAAAGCCTAGATTTGGACGAAAAGTCGCCAAGCGGCGATCAGGCAAGGCGAAAACAGGCGAGGAAGCGGAGTTGACTGGCTGTCAATGAGCATTCCGAGCCTGTTTTCAACGCAGCATGATCGTCGCGCAGGCACTTTCGTACAAAGCCTAGAGCAGCTTGTCGAGGGTGATGGGGAAGTCCCGCACTCGCTTGCCAGTGGCGTGGTAAATCGCATTGGCCACCGCCGCGGCCACCCCGACGACGCCGATTTCGCCGACGCCCTTGGACCCGAGCGCATTGACGATTTCGTCCTGTTCCTCGACGAAAATCACCTCGATGTCACCGATGTCGGCGCTGACCGGCACGTGATACTCCGCCAGGTTGTGGTTCATGTGACGCCCCAGGGCGTGATCGGTCAGGGTTTCTTCGTGCAGGGCCATGCCGACGCCCCACACCACGCCACCGAGAATCTGACTGCGGGCAGTTTTCGGGTTGACGACCCGGCCGGCGGCGATGGCGCTGACCACTCGGTTGACCCTCACCGTTCCCAAGTCCTCATCCACCCACACTTCGACAAACACCGCCGAGTGAGTGGCCGTGGCGTAGGCCTGGCGTTTTGCATCCGGCTCGGCGGTGACCTGGGCCTGCAACGGCGTCTCGCCACTTTTTTGCGCCAGCTCCGCTAACGCCACGCTCGCTTCGCCCAGCCGCAGTTGGCCATCGGCAAACGTCACTTGCTCAAGGGTCGCGCCACCGAAGGCCGGACAGGCCTGGCGGGCCACGGCCAGGAGTTTTTCCTTCAGCGCTTCACAGGCCTGCTGCACGGCGCTGCCCACCGACGAGACGGTGAACGAACCACCCTGCAGCGGCGCAGTGGGCAGCGACGAATCCCCCAGGACAAACGTGACGTCCTCAAGGGGAACGCCTGACGCCTCGGCGGCAATCTGGGTCATGACCGTGTAGGTCCCGGTGCCGATGTCCGTGGTGGCGCTGCTGACGGTCAGCTTGCCATTCGTATCCAGAGAGGCTTGGGCACTGGCCTTCTGCTGCATGGCTTCCCACACGCCACCGGCCATGCCCCAGCCCACCAGTTGCCGGCCTTCACGCATGCTGCGTGGTTCCGGGTTGCGCTTGTCCCAGCCGAAACGACGGGCACCTTGGGCATAACACTCACGCAGTTCCTTGCTGGAATACGGCTTGCCTTCGTTCTCGTTGCGTTCGGTGTAGTTGATCAAGCGCAGTTGGATCGGATCGATCGCCAGGGCACAGGCCAATTCATCCATGGCGCATTCCAGGCCAATCAGCCCGAGGGCGGCACCGGGCGCGCGCATGTCCAAGGGCGTGTAGACGTCCAGCGGCACCAACTTATAGGTCAACGCCACGTTGTCGCAGTGATAAAGCATGCCGCTCCACTCCACCACGTGTTCGGTGAAGTCCTCGAAACGCGAGGTCTGGCCGATAGCGGTGTGTGCCACAGCCAGCAAGCGACCGTTGGCCGCCGCCCCCAGTTGCACCCGCTGGAGGGTTCGCGGCCGATAGCCAAAGGTGAACATCTGCTGGCGCGTCAGGCTGACCCGCACCGAGCGCTTGAGGGCCAGTGCCGCCATCACGGCCAACGGCAATTGATACTGCGGGCGCAGCCCCGAACCGAAGGCACCGCCGACAAACGCGGCAAACACCCGCACCTGTTCTTTCTCCAGGCCGAAGACCTTTTGCACATAGGCTTGGCAGTTCTGCGTGCCTTGAGTCTTGTCGTGGATGTGCAGGCTGCCATCAGGCTGATACAACACAGTGGAGGCGTGTGGCTCCATCGGGTTGTGGTGTTCGACCGGCGTGCTGTAGGACACATCCACGCTGAGCGCGGAGCTGGCGTACTCACCCTGAAAATTCCCACGGGGCTTGGGCAGTTCGGCCGGTGCCGGATGGGCGTCATATTGCAAGGTGATCAGATCGGTCTGATGCGCCTCGGCGTCGTATTCGATTTCCACCAGCGAACCGGCATACCGGGCCAGCTCAAGGTTTTCCGCCACCACCAAGGCCAGCGGCTGACCGCTGTAGAGTACCTGGTCGTTGTACAACGGCCGGAACGGCGAGCCGTCCGCCGCATCGGCATCCTGGTAGGGCTCGTCGTAGCTGGCAATCCTCGGCCGGTTGGTATGATCGATGACCGCGACCACGCCGGGCAGTGCCAGGGCTCGGGACGCATCGATGCGTACTACGCGACCACGGGCGACCGTGCCGGAGACGACGCTGCCGTGCAGCAAGCCGTCCTCGGGGTATTCAGCGGCGTAACGGGCCTGACCCGTCACCTTGAGCAGACCGTCGACCCGGTCGAGGGGTTGCCCTATGGATTTGCTCGGAGCGTTCATCAGGCGTGTCCTCCCTGGGGTGCGCAACCCAATGCGGCGTCACTCAAGGCACGGACAATCGCCCGGCGCGCCAGTCTGACTTTGAAGCCGTTGTGCTCCAGCGGCTCGGCGTTTTGCAGCAGCGCGTCGGCCGCGGCGGTGAAGGTTTCGCGGCTGACGGTCTGCCCGGTCAGCCAGTTCTCCACGGCGCGGTCGCGCCAGGGTTTGTGCGCCACGCCCCCCAGGGCCAGGCGCGCCTGGCGAATCACCGGTCCGTCCAGCTCCAGTGCCGCCGCCACTGAGACCAGCGCAAAGGCGTAGGAAGCGCGATCACGGATCTTCAGGTAGTGGCTATGGTCGGCAAAACCGGCGGCAGGCAATTCGATAGCGGTGATCAGCTCATCGTCGGCCAGTTGGTTATCCCGCTCCGGGGCGTCGCCGGGCAGGCGATGGAAGTCGGCGAACTCGATGGTCCGCGCCCCACCCCGGCCCAGGACATGGACCACCGCTTCCAGGGCCGCCAAGGCCACGCACATGTCGGAGGGATGGGTGGCCACGCATTGATCGCTGGCACCGAAAATCGCGTGGATCCGGTTCAAACCGTTCCGGGCCGGGCAACCGCTGCCAGGTCGACGTTTGTTGCACGGTACGCCCGCGTCATAGAAGTAGTAGCAACGGGTGCGTTGCAGCAGGTTGCCGCCGGTGCTGGCCATGTTGCGCAGTTGGGGCGAGGCACCCGCCAGGATGGCCTGGGCCAGCAGTGGATAACGGCGCTCGATCCACGGGTGCCAGGCCAGGTCGGCATTGCTCACCAGGGCCCCGATCATCACCCCGCCGGAAGGGGTTTCACTGAGGTCCGCCAGGGGCAATCCGGTGATGTCGATCAGGTGCTCGGGACGGGTGATGTTTTCCTTCATCAGGTCCAGCAGGTTGGTGCCGCCGGCGATGAAGCGGGAAACCGGGCTCGACAAATCGACGGCGGCCTGCACGGTGTCGGGCTTGCTGTATTGGAAGGGATTCATTGATCACCTCCCTGCTGGCAAAGTGGCAGCGCTTCTTCGATGGCATCGCGAATGTTGGTGTAGGCGCCGCAGCGGCAGAGGTTGCCGCTCATCAGTTCGCTGATCTGCCCAGGGGTCTGCGCCCGACCCTCGTTGGCCAAGCCCACCGCGGAGCAGATCTGCCCTGGCGTGCAATAACCGCACTGGAACGCGTCGTGCTTGATAAAAGCCTGCTGCATGGGATGCAACTGGTCGTCGCTGGCCAGGCCTTCGACAGTGATCAGTTCGGCGCCGTCGCACATGACGGCCAGCGTAAGACAGGCGTTGATCCGCTTGCCGTCGCGTAGCACCGTGCAGGCACCGCATTGGCCGTGGTCGCAGCCTTTCTTGCTGCCCACCAGGTCCAGTTGCTCGCGCAGCAGGTCCAGCAACGTGGTCCAGGCCAGCACTTGCAACTCTCGCACCTGGCCATTGAGGGTCAGACGGATCGGATGACGGACGAAGGACGCCTGCGTCGCTTCGGACAGGGTCGCGCTCATGGAACACCTCACGGTTGGTCGTACTCGCGGCGTTTTGGAAAACCGCCGTCATAAGGGGTACGACTTCAGGGTGGGGGTGAGCGTTCAAGGCAATTTCGACGCACTGCAAAAACCTTGTGAATTGCAGGATGCACGGATTCGCCGGGCAGGTGCGGTACATAAATACCGCACCCGGTGTAATGTATCGCCTTACACTCGATTCCATGATTAAATCCTTTCAGCACAAAGGCCTCAGGATCTTCTATGAAACAGGTTCGACCCGTGGCATCCGGGCTGACCATGAGAAACGCCTGGCCCGCATGCTCCAATTCATGGACAGGGCGCAGGTCCCAAACGACTTGGATATCCCCGGCTGGCGACTGCATCCACTCAGGGGTGAACGGGTCCAATACTGGTCGTTGAGCGTTTCGGGAAACTGGCGAATCATTTTTCGCTTCATCGGGTCCGACATCGAACTGGTCGATTATCTGGACTACCACTGACAGGAGGCTGGAACATGCCCATGCACAATCCGCCACACCCTGGCCAAACGCTGCTGATGGATGTATTGCCCGAACTGGGCATCACCGTCACCGAACTGGCGCGGCACTTGGGTTTCGCACGGCCTCACCTCTCTCGGGTATTGCATGGCCATGCGCCTGTCAGCCCTGATCTGGCCGTACGCCTGGAGCGCGCCGGGATCGGCAAGGCGAGGGTCTGGCTAGGCGTCCAGACGGACTATGATTTGTGGCAAGCCGAGCAGCGCGAACAGCCCTTGATCGAACCCTTTCCACTGCACGCTTGATATCCGTCAGGCCAGCAACTCTGCCGCCACCACGCTCCTCACGCCCTTGCCACAGAGTTGCTCCACCAGCGTCAAGGCAAACGCCAGGGCAGCCGCCGAGCCTTGGGCAGTGATGCAGTTGCCGTCCACCACCACGGGTTGATCGACGAAGCTGCAACCGGACAGTTGCTGGCTCACTGCGGGCAGGCAGGTCATGCGGCGCTGACGCAGGACGCCGGACGCCTGTAGCGCCAGGGCCGGGGCTTCGGCGATGGCGGCGAAGAAACGTCCGGTGGCGGCCTGGTCCTTGATCAGTTGTTGCAGCGGCTGATGGTTTGCCAGGTGTTGGGCACCGATGATGCCACCTGGCAGAACGATCAGGTCGAAATCCTGCACAAGCATGTCCACCAACATGCCGTCGGCGGTCAGGCGCGTGCCGCGGGCGCAGGTGAGCATGCGCCGTCCTTCGATGCTCGCCACCACGGTTTCGATCTGCGCTCGACGCAGCACGTCGATCAAGGTGACCGTCTGCAAGTCGTCGACACCCTCGGCGACAGCTATCAGGGCTCGGGGG
The DNA here is from genome assembly GCF_900100025.1 of Pseudomonas sp. NFACC56-3. Classification (NCBI taxonomy): domain Bacteria; kingdom Pseudomonadati; phylum Pseudomonadota; class Gammaproteobacteria; order Pseudomonadales; family Pseudomonadaceae; genus Pseudomonas; species Pseudomonas sp. NFACC56-3. The sequence continues at coordinate 18,087 of NZ_FMTK01000021.1, forward strand.
ATCTTGGTTCCAGGAATCATGGGCGCTCTCCGCTGGGTGATGCTTGTAGTGTAGGAGCTGCCGAAGGCTGCGATCCTTTGATATGCGCTTGGGATTCAAGCGTCGGGGGGAAAGATCGCAGCCTCGCTGCGCTCGGCAGCGCCTACAAGGGCCTGCGGCTATTTGATGTACAGCTGGGTCGACATCCGGTTGCCCGGTGCGTTGATCGACTGGTTGCTGAAGCTGAAAGTGCCCTCTTGCTTGCCCTTCAGGTCGAAGATATACACATAGCCGACGACCTTGGTCCGCACGGAGCAGTCATTGAGATTGCCATTGCTGTACGCGCACACCGGCGAGCGGGTGCCGTCGACTTCAAAGCCGTCCAGGGTGACATGGGGTTGACGGCCATAGCCGACCTCCAGCACATAGACCTTGATCGTCGGGCCGTGATCGCAACGCGTCTGCGCCTGCCCCGGGACGATGTCCTCGAAGCCGCAGGCCGGCGACTCGACCTTGAGCACCTTGACCTCGCTCAAGGGCGGCGCCGACGCGGCATGGGCGGCATGGCCGGGCAACCACAGGCCCAGTGCGCACCCCACGACCGCTAGCAGCTTTTTATTCATCTGAAGCATAGAGACCTCCCGGAACCGCGCGCAGTATGGCCCACTTGGCGCGTTGGCAAAACATCGACGACGATCGCAGCCACAACGCTACGCTGCTGGTATGATGCGCGGCTTTTTCCGACCCGCAGAAAATTCCCGGGCGCCGCTGGCGACCTGTGCTTTGCTGTTGAGGTCGATACATTCACGGCGCCGGGCGCGCCACGGGGAGCAGACATGCTGGAAAGGCTGTTTCAACTCAAGGCACACAACACCAACGTGCGGACCGAGATCCTGGCGGGCGTCACGACGTTCCTGGCCATGGCCTACATCCTGTTCGTCAACCCGAGCATCCTTGGCGAAACCGGCATGGACAAAGGCGCGGTGTTCGTCGCCACCTGCCTGGCGGCGGCCATTGGCTCCACGGTCATGGGCCTGATTGCCAACTACCCGATCGCCCTCGCACCGGGCATGGGCCTGAATGCCTTCTTCACCTACACCGTGGTCCTGCACATGGGCCATACCTGGCAAGTGGCGCTGGGCGCGGTGTTCATCTCCGCCGTGCTGTTCTTCCTGCTGTCGATCTTTCGCATCCGCGAGTGGATCATCAACAGCATCCCGCTCCCCCTGCGCTCGGCCATCGCCGCGGGTATCGGCCTGTTTCTGGCGCTGATCGCCCTGAACAATGCCGGCATCGTGGTGAAAAACCCGGCGACCATGGTCGGCCTCGGCGACTTGAAGCAACCGGCGCCGATCCTCGCGACCCTGGGTTTTGTCCTGATCGTCGCCCTCGAAGCCCTGAAAGTGCGCGGCGCGGTGCTGATCGGCATCCTGGCGGTCACCCTTGTCTCGATCCTGATGGGTTTCACCCCGTTCGGCGGCGTCATCTCCGCACCGCCGTCCCTGGCCCCGACCTTCCTGCAGCTGGACATCAAGGGCGCCCTGGACATCGGCCTGGTGAGCGTGATCTTCGCTTTCCTGTTCGTCGATCTGTTCGACAACTCCGGCACCCTGATCGGCGTCGCCAAGCGCGCCGGGCTGATGGGCAAGGACGGCCACATGCCGAAGATGGGCCGTGCGCTGATCGCCGACAGCACCGCCGCCATGGCCGGTTCGCTGCTGGGTACCTCCACCACCACCAGTTACATCGAATCGGCCGCGGGCGTCAGCGCCGGCGGGCGCACCGGCCTGACCGCCATCGTGGTGGCGATCCTGTTCCTGCTGGCGCTGTTCTTCTCGCCACTGGCCGCCAGCGTCCCGCCTTTCGCCACCGCGCCGGCCCTGCTGTTCGTCGCCGTGCTGATGACCTCGGGCCTGGCGGAAATCGACTGGGACGACATCACCGTCGCCGCCCCGGTGGTGGTCACCGCCCTGGCGATGCCATTCACCTACTCCATCGCCAACGGCATCGCCTTCGGTTTCATTGCCTGGACCGCCATCAAACTGGTGTCTGGCCGTGGTCGTGAGCTGAACCCGGCGCTGGTCATTCTGTCGATCCTGTTCGTGATCAAGTTGGGTTGGTTCAACGCATGACTTTTGATTCCCAGGCCTACGCCGCTCAGTTGCAGGACAAGGTCACCCGCTTGCGTGACCTGCTGGCTCCTTTCGAGGCACCGGAACCCGCGGTGTTCGATTCGCCCCTGAAAAACTTTCGCCTGCGGGCCGAGTTCCGCCTGTGGCGCGAGGCCGGTGAACGGCATTACGCGATGTTCTCCCAGGACGACAAGCGCACGCCGATCCTCATCGAGGAATTTCCCATCGCCAGCCTGCGTATCAACCAGTTGATGCCGCAACTCAAGGCCGCCTGGCAGGCCAGCGCGCCCCTGAGCCATAAGCTGTTCCAGGTGGAGTTCCTGACCACCCTGGCGGGGGACGCGATGATTACCCTGTGTTATCACCGCCCGCTGGACGAGCACTGGCACGCTGCCGCCTCGAAACTGGCAACCGACCTGGGCGTGAGCATCATTGGCCGCTCCAAGGGCAAGCGGGAAGTGATCGGCCATGATTATGTGGTGGAGAAACTCGAAGTGGGCGGCCGCACGTTCAGCTATCGCCAGCCCGAAGGTGCCTTCACCCAGCCCAACGGCACGGTGAACCAGAAGATGCTCAACTGGGCCTACGAGGCATTGGGGGAGCGCAACGACGATCTGCTGGAGTTGTACTGCGGCAACGGCAACTTCACCCTGCCCCTGGCCACCCGTGTGCGCAAAGTGCTGGCTACCGAAATCAGCAAGACCTCGGTGAACGCCGCGCTGAGCAACCTCAGTGAAAACGCTGTGGATAACGTCACGCTGGTGCGCCTGTCAGCCGAAGAGCTGACCGAAGCCCTGAACGAAGTCCGACCGTTCCGCCGCCTGCAGGGCGTCGACCTGAAAAGCTACGAATTCGGCAGCGTCTTCGTCGACCCGCCTCGCGCCGGCATGGACCCGGATACCTGCGAGCTGACCCGGCGCTTCGACAATATCCTGTACATCTCCTGCAACCCTGACACCCTCGCCGCGAACATCGCGCAACTGAACGACACCCATCGCATCACGCGCTGCGCGTTGTTCGATCAATTTCCTTGGACCCATCATATGGAATCCGGGGTGTTGTTGACTCGGCGGTAAGTCACCCGTGGCGAGGGAGCTTGCTCCCGCTGGGCTGCGCAGCAGCCCCAAGCTTTTGCGGTCGCTACGCAACCGAGCGGGAGCAAGCTCCCTCGCCACAATTGCCGCCTCCAAATCTCCGGGCCCTGAGGAGTTTGTTCGATCATCGAACACTTATTGCCCGACGTCATCGGCTTTATTTGACCAAATTAACCATCTAGTACAATTTATCTCCACCGGCTGAAACCCCGCCGACACCAACAATAAAAATGTGGAGAAATTGCGATGCCTCCGATCGTTCTGGTGCTCAACGGCCCGAACCTGAACCTGCTCGGCACCCGCGAGCCGGCAACCTACGGCCATGAAACCCTGGCCGACATCTCGGCACTGTGTGGCCACGCCGCTGAAGAATTCGGCTTGGCGGTGGAGTTTCGCCAGACCAATCAGGAAAGCGAGCTGCTGGACTGGATTCACGGCGCCCGGGGCCGGTGCGCCGGTATCGTCATCAACCCGGCGGCCTGGACCCACACCTCCGTGGCGATCCGCGACGCCCTGGTGGCCAGCGAAGTACCGGTCATCGAAGTCCACCTGTCCAACGTCCACGCCCGCGAAACATTCCGCCATCATTCCTTCGTCTCATCCGTCGCCATTGGCGTGATGTGCGGGTTTGGCAGCCACGGTTATCGCCTGGCCCTTGAACATTTCAGTCAGCGGTTGAAGGGTTGATGAGCATGTCGAATATCACTGTACTGGCCGGCCTGATCGGTGCGGGCATCCAGGCGTCTCGCACGCCTGCGCTGCATGAGCAGGAAGGCGATGCCCAAGGCATGCGTTACCTCTATCGGCTGATCGACCTCGACGCGCTGAAACTCGACAGCGGCGCCCTGGCTGACTTGCTGGTGGCCGCCGAACGCATGGACTTCACCGGCCTGAACATCACCTTCCCCTGCAAGCAGGCGATCATCCCGCTGCTGGATGAGTTGTCGCCCGAGGCCCGCGGCATCGGCGCGGTCAATACGGTGGTGCTCAAGGACGGCAAACGCATTGGCCACAACACCGACTGCCTGGGGTTCGCCGAAGGTTTTCGCCGTGGCCTGGGGGATGTGGCGCGCCAGCGCGTGGTCCAGATGGGCGCTGGTGGCGCCGGCGCGGCGGTGGCCCATGCGCTGCTGCTGGAGGGCGTGCAAATCCTGAGCATTTTTGACGTCGAGGTCAGCCGTGCCGAGGCGCTGGCCAACAACTTGAACCAACACTTCGGCCCAGGCCGCGCTCGCGCCGGCCATGACCTGCCCACCGCCCTGGCCGAGGCCGACGGCCTGGTGAACACCACGCCCATGGGCATGGCGAAACTACCGGGCATGCCGGTGCCGGTCGAGCTGTTGCGGGGCAGCCTGTGGGTCGCGGAGATCGTCTACTTCCCACTGGAAACCGAACTGCTGCGCAACGCCCGCGCCATCGGCTGCCGCACCCTGGATGGCGGCAATATGGCGGTGTTCCAGGCGGTGAAGGCGTTCGAACTGTTCAGTGGCGTGGCGCCGGATGCGCAACGGATGCTGGAACACTTCCAGAGCATGAACCACTAAAGCCTGGTGATAATCCCTTGTGGGAATGACTTGTGGGAGCGAGCTTGCTCGCGATGACGGTGTGTCGGTCGCAATCGGTGTGGCTGATCGACCGCTATCGCGAGCAAGCTCGCTCCCACACCAGCTCGCTCCCACAAGGGTTCCGGGTCAGGGCTGGAGGTAGCGCAACACCGACTCACAAACCATCCGCCGATGCCGCTGCTTGACCGCTTCGTCCGACAGGTCGATCTGAAAGATCTCACCGAACGTCTGGCGGTTGGACACCCGGTAGAAACAGAACGAGCTGATCAGCAGGTGTATATCCAGCGGCTCGAGGCCGGCACGGAACACGCCCTCTTCGGCGCCGCGACGCAGGATCACACCCAGGGAATCGAGGATGGTGCTGGTCATCGCCTTGATCGTGCCTGACTGCTTCACGTACTCGGCGTTGTGGATGTTCTCGATGCAGACGATGCGCACGAAACCCACGTTGCGGTCGTGGTGGTCGAAGGTGAACTCCACCAGGCGCCGGATCGCGTCAACGGGCGCCAGTTCCGCCAGGTGCAAGCGGCTCTCGGTGGTGCGGATATCCCCGTAGAGTTTTTCCAGCACCTCGACGTACAACTGCTCCTTGCTGCCGAAGTAGTAGTAGATCATGCGCTTGGAAGTATGGATGCGCTCGGCGATGGCATCGACCCGGGCGCCGGCCAGGCCTTGCTGGACGAACTCGACGATGGCTTCCTGAAGAATGTTTTCCCGGGTCTTTTCCGGGTTGTTCTTGCGACTCTTGCGCGGCGTGGCGACAGGTTCGTCGAGCGCTGCGGAAAGCTCTGGATTCATAGTCATTGCGGGGCTCACGGCCATCACTGCACAGGCTGGCGATTATGGGCCGCACCGTGCACTGAAGGAAGCCACGACACGGCCCATTACCACCGCGTTTACGATTTCCCTACAACTTGGCGTGCCGCAAGCCACCGCTGCGGGACTTGGCCATGGCCGCCAGGCGCACCGCGACGTTGGCGGCGCCATAACCGGCGTAACCGTTCTTGCGCTGGATGATCTCAAAGAAAAACCGCCCCTCGAACGGCTCGGTGTAAACGTGGAACAGCTCGCCGCCCTGGGCGTCGCGGTCGTACAGCACGTTGAAATAGGCCAGTTCGCTAAGGAACTCGTCATCGAAATCGAAACGCGCCGCCAGGTCGTCGTAATAATTGAGCGGGATGTCCAGCAACGGCACGCCCGCCTCTTTGGCACGACTGACCTGGGCAAAGATGTCATCGCAATCGAAGGCGATGTGATGCACGCCGGAGCCGCGATAACTCGACAGCGCGTGTGAGATCGCGGTGTTGCGGTTCTCGGAAATGTTCAGCGGCAAGCGGATCGAACTGCAGCGGCTGCGCAGCGCACGGCTTTTCACCAGGCCATAGGGGTCGGGCAAGACGACTTCGTCGTCGGCCTCGAAATCCAGCAGGCTCTTGTAGAACAGCACCCAACTGTCGAGGCTGTCGGCCGGCAGCGCCATTGCCATGTGGTCGATGCGCTTGAGCCCGGCCCCGATGACAGCCCCCGGCTGCAGGTTGAAATCGGTGCCGTAGACGTCAGCTTCCTGGTCCACCAGGTAGATCAGGCTGCTGTCCGGTGCGCGCACCGCCGCCAGCTCCAGCTCGTTGGGCCCCACCAGCCCGCGGTAGGGTTGGCCCTTGTAGGCAACGGCCCGCGCCAAGGCGCTGGCACTATTTTTCACGCGCACGGCGGTGGCGCACAACGAAGGCCCGTGGGCTTCGAAAAAACTGTGGGCGAAGGAGTACGGTTCGCTGTTGAGGATCAGGTTGATATCGCCCTGGCGCAGCAGGCTGACATTCTTCGAACGGTGCTGGCCGGCCTTGACGAACCCCAGCCGCTCCAGCCAATGGGAGAGCTTGGCACCGAGGCTATCGTCCACGGCGAACTCGAGGAATTCGATGCCGTCATATTCGCTGGCCGGCGGGGTGGCGAACAGAATGTCGGCATTGCCAACGACGCTCGCTTCTTCGGCCAGGCGCTGGCGGGTCTTTTCTTCCAGGTACAGCAGCGAACGCAGGCCGTCGGCGGCATTGGCCCGTGGCGGCGCGGCGCGGAAACCATCGTTGAAGATCTCCAGCGACAGCGGCCCGGTATAACCACTCTTGATGATCGGCGCCAGGAACCCCGGCAAATCGAATTCGCCCTGCCCCGGGAAACAACGGAAATGTCGGCTCCACTCCAGGACATCCATGGCCAGGATTGGCGCATCGGCCATTTGCACGAAAAAAATCTTCTCGCCAGGGATCTCGGCGATCGCACTCGGATCGCCCTTGAGGGACAAGGTATGGAAGCTGTCGAGCAACACGCCAAGGCTGGGGTGATCGGCCTGGCGCACAATGTTCCAGACCTGTTGATACGTATTGACGTGGCGGCCCCAGGCCAGCGCTTCGTAACCGATACGCAAGCCCCGCGCACCGGCCCGTTCGGCCAGCAGGCGCAGGTCATCGATCAGGATCCGTTCATCGCCGACGCTGTCGGCCGAGGCGTTGCTGCACACCAGCACCAGGTCGGTGCCCAGTTCCTGCATCAAGTCGAACTTGCGCTCGGCCCGCTCCAGGTTGCGCGACAGGCGATCGCGACGGCAGCCTTCGAAGTCACGAAACGGTTGGAACAAGGTGATAGCAATGCCCAGGTCGGCGCACATCTGCCTGATTTCCCGCGGGCTGCCATCGTAATAGAGGAGATCGTTCTCGAAGATTTCCACCCCGTCAAAACCGGCGGCGGCAATGGCTTCGAGTTTTTCCGGCAAGGTACCGCTCAAGGATACGGTGGCAATGGAACGCTGCATGACGTCGGCTCCCGGGACAGGCATCGGCTACAAAAGGTGCGCCGCTTTTAAAAGAGTCAGCCGATTATTGAGCTGCCGGTTTCTTTCAGCAATTTAATATGTACCATTCGGTTAGTTTTTTGGGCGATTATCGAACAAAATGCCGATTGCCGAATTGACGATTTTTTGCTCACTGCGCACCATCGCTCCCCACATCGACGCAGGCGCTGCTCGCCAACATCGATGGACAGACCCAGACCAACCATAAGAATTTCAAAAACGGGTACACGCTATGATTCCTTCCCAAAGTTCCCGCCTGGCCCCTGGCCTGAGTGCCTCCACCGGCGGCGTCGGAGACAAGATCCGCGGCGCCATGGCCGTGGGCAAGACCCGTTGGGGCATGCTCGCCCTGGTGTTTTTCGCCACCACCCTGAACTACATCGACCGCGCCGCCCTGGGCGTCATGCAGCCGATCCTGGCCAAGGAAATGAACTGGACGGCGATGGATTACGCCAACATCAACTTCTGGTTCCAGGTCGGTTATGCCGTCGGCTTCGTGTTGCAGGGGCGGTTGATCGACCGGATCGGCGTCAAGCGCGTGTTCTTCTGCGCTGTGCTGCTCTGGAGCCTGGCGACCGGCGCCCATGGCCTGGCGACCTCGGCGGTGGGCTTCATGGTCTGCCGCTTCATCCTCGGCCTCACCGAAGCCGCCAATTACCCGGCCTGCGTCAAGACCACCCGGCTGTGGTTCCCGGCGGGCGAACGGGCCGTGGCCACCGGTATTTTCAATGCCGGGACCAACGTTGGCGCGATGTTCACCCCGATGCTGCTGCCGCTGGTCCTGCACGCGTGGGGCTGGCAGGCCGCGTTCCTGTGCATGGCCGCCCTGGGCGGGGTCTGGCTGCTGTTCTGGGGCCTGAAATACTTCAACCCCGAAGACCACCCCAGCGTCAAACAGTCGGAGCTGGACTACATCCAGGCCCAGGACGAACCGGACCAGGTCCGCGTACCGTTCTCACGCATCCTGCGCATGCGCGGCACCTGGGCGTTCGCCCTGGCCTACTCGATCACCGCGCCGGTGTTCTGGTTCTATCTCTATTGGTTGCCGCCGTTCCTGAACCAGCAATACAACCTGGGCATCAACGTGACCCAGATGGGCATCCCGCTGATCATCATCTACCTCACCGCCGACTTCGGCAGCGTGGGCGGCGGGATCCTGTCTTCGTTCCTGATCGGTCGCGGCCTCAATCCGATCAAGGCGCGACTGGTGTCCATGCTGCTGTTCGCCTGCTGCATCATCGGCGTGATCATGGCCGCCGGCGCGAGCAACCTGTGGATGGCGGTGTTCGCCATTTCCCTGGCCATCGGCGCGCACCAGGCCTGGACCGCCAACATCTGGAGCCTGGTGATGGACTACACGCCCAAGCACATGATGAGTACGGTGTTCGGCTTTGGCGGCATGTGCGCGGCCATCGGCGGGATGTTCATGACCCAGTTGGTGGGCCACATCCTCACGATCACCAACAACAACTACACCGTGCTGTTCACCCTGATTCCGGCGATGTACTTCATTGCCCTGACCTGGCTGTACTTCATGGCGCCGCGCAAGGTGCCGACCCTGGAAAACTGACTGTCCACACGCTAACGGACAGCGATTCACCTGTGGCGAGGGAGCTTGCTCCCGCTCGATTGCGCAGCAATCGCAAAAAAAGCGAGGGCCGCTTCGCAGCCCAGCGGGAGCAAGCTCCCTCGCCACAGAGGGTTGTGCTAGCCAGGCTACAAGGGGCTGTGCTGGCCAGGGGGCCGGGCTGGCCACAAGGGTTCTGTGTGGCGGTCACTTGCGCCGCTGCTGCCACGCCGCCGCCAACCCACTCAAGCAGATCAGGGCGATGCCCACCACAGTGGTCAGCGTCGGCGTATGGCTGAAGAACAACCAACCCAGCAGGCCGGCAAACACGATCTGGCAATACCCGAACGGCGCGAGCAGCGCCGGGGCGGCAAAGCGAAAGGCCTGGGTCAGCATCAGGTGCGCCGTCATCCCGCAGGCCCCCAGCGCCAACATCATCACCCCGTGCATCAGGCTCGGCACTTGCCAGAAGAATGGCACCAGCGCGCTCATCACCAACGTGTTGCACAGGCCGGCGAAGAAATTGCTGGTGGTCGGGCTGTCGATCTCACTGAGCTTGCGCGTGAGCAGTTGGTAGAAACAGAAAAACAACGCCGAACAGAAAGGCAACAACACCGCCGGGGTGAACAGATCGCCACCGGGATGGACGATGATCAACACCCCGATAAAACCGAAGATCACCGCGATCCATTGACCGCGCGTCACGTGTTCGCCCAGCAACGGCACCGACAACGCGGTCACCAGCACGGGCGCGAGGAAGTTGACCGCCGTCGCCTCCGCCAGTGGGATGAACATCAATGCCGTGGTGAAAAACAGACTGGTGCCCAGCAGGCACAACGCCCGGGCCAACTGCCACAACGGGCGCTTGGTACGTAGCACCCGCAGCCCCGAACGCGGCAGGAAGATACCCGCCATCAACAAGGTGTGCACCACGTAACGGGCCCAGACCACCATGATGATCGGATAAAAACCCGACAGATATTTGGACAACGCGTCATGACTGGAGAACAGGAACGTTGCGACCAGAATAAGCACGATGCCCTTGAAAGCCTGATTGACGCCGGAGAGCGGTGTGCTGACGGTCATGAGGGAAACCTGCGTTGCTTGATGTAGGGGCCGTGACGCACGTTGCAGTTATTGAGCCCGCGAGCATGCCGATAAGTTCTGAATCCGAAGTGTAATGAAAATTCCGGCGCCAGGCAGGATTGACTCACCGCTGAACCAAAACCCGTGTCCGTTGCCTGACAGCTCAAGCGCGACGCGCACCTTGGGCGCCTAAAAGCTAGACTCACCGCCACAGCAGTCATTTTTAGCAGGGTCATTCAGAGGAATTCCCACATGTTATGGAGAAAAGGTCGCCGCAGTGACAACGTGGTGGACGCCCGTGGTGACGGTGGGGGCGGTGGCGGAATGCGCTTCGGTGGCGGCAAGGGACTGAGCCTGACCGCCATTATCCTGATCGTCGGCATTGGCTGGATCACTGGCCAGGACCCGATGCAGATTCTCGGGCAACTGGCCGGGCAGATGGACCAGTCCGCGCCTGCCACTTCACAAACCCGCCAGGCGCCACCGGCCAACGATGAACAGGCCGAGTTCGTGCGCTCGATCCTCGGCGATACCGAAGATACCTGGGGCCAGGTTTTCCAACAGGCCGGACGTCAGTACCAACAACCCAAACTGGTGTTGTTCAGCGGTCGAGTCAATTCGGCCTGCGGCCTGGCCTCCTCGGCGACCGGTCCGTTCTATTGCCCGGCGGACCGCCAGGTCTACCTGGACATGAGCTTCTTCAAGGAAATGTCCCAACGCTTCGCCGCCGCGGGCGATTTCGCCCAGGCCTACGTCATTGCCCACGAAGTCGGCCACCACGTGCAGACGCTGCTGGGTGTATCGGCGAAGATCCAGGAAGCCCGCCAGCAAGGCCGGCAGATGGAAGGCGACGGCGGCTTGTTGGTGCGCCAGGAATTGCAGGCCGATTGCCTGGCCGGCGTCTGGGCCAACCATGCGCAAAAACGCCTGAACTGGCTGGAGCCGGGGGACATCGAGGAGGCCTTGACCGCCGCCAACGCCATCGGCGATGACCGCTTGCAGCAACAAGGCCAGGGCCGCGTAGTGCCGGACTCCTTCACCCACGGCACTTCGGCGCAGCGGGTGCGCTGGTTCAAGACCGGCTTCGCCCAGGGCCAGGTCAGTCAGTGCGACACGTTCGCGGCGAGAAACCTGTAGATGAAGTGGGGAACATTGATCGGGCTGGTGCTGTGCTGCGCCGTCGCCCAGGCCGAGGAACACGGCGTCAACGTGGTCGCCCAAGGGCGCCTGCAACTCAAGGGCGGCGCCATGGCCGTCGCCGTCAGCCCGCCCCCGGCGTCCATCCAGCGCGTGCTGATCATCCTCCATGGTCGGCTGCGCAATGCCGAGACCTACCTGCACAGCGCCGAAAAGGCTGCCGAACAGGCCGGGCAACAAGGCACGACCCTGATCATCGCCCCGCAATTTCTCAACGAGCAGGACGTGGCTCGCCACACATTGCCCAATGAACTACTGCGCTGGAAGGGCAACGACTGGATGGCCGGTGGCTTGTCCACAGGGCCCCATCCAGTCAGTTCCTTCCAGGTCCTCGACGACATCGTCGCGCGGGTCAGTGACCGGCAGCAGTTTCCGGAAGTGAAGGAGATCGTCATCGCCGGCCATTCCGGCGGCGCCCAGGTTGTGCAGCGCTATGCCCTGCTCGCCCAAGGCCAGTACCGGATCAATCCGCGGTTTGTCATCGCCAACCCGTCGTCCTATGCCTACTTCGATGCCCAACGGCCCATGGCCTTCGACCCCGCCAGTTGCCCTGGTTTCAATCGCTGGAAATACGGCCTGCAGGACCTGCCCGCCTATGCCGCCGGACAGACGCCCGCCCGCCTGGAGGAGAACTACGTCAAACGCGACATCGTTTATCTGCTTGGGCAGCAGGACGTCGACCCGGAGCATCCGGCGCTGGACAAGGGCTGTGAAGCGCAAACCCAAGGACCCTACCGGCTATTGCGTGGGCATTTCTTTTTCGACTACCTGACCCGGCGTCATCCCGTGGGGCTGAACCAGCGGCTGATCGAAGTGCCGGGGGTCGGGCATAACGGCAATGGGATGCTGACTTCGCCTGAGGGGTTGAAGGTGTTGTTTGGGCAGTAAGTTTTGTATCGGCGGGTGGGGCTTCATCGCGAGCAAGCTCGCTCCCACAAAGTTTTCCGCATTGCCGCATATCCACTGTGGGAGCGAGCTTGCTCGCGATAGCGGCTAGCCAGCCAATACTCATCTCAAGCCAAAAGCATCCGCCGCAACTCAACACAATCGCGCGCATGCCAGTCCGTCAGCTCCGGCCATGGATTGTCCGGCAGGTTCACCAACACCGTCCGCGCCCCCGCCGCGCGCCCGCAGTCCAGGTCGAAGCGGTAGTCCCCCACCATCACCAGCGTGTCCGGCGCCACGTTCCAGGCCTCGGCCAGTTTCAACAGGCCACCAGGATGTGGCTTGGGCGGTGCCTCGTCGCGGCCCAGCACATCCTCCACGGCGAAACAGTCCGCCAGGCCAATGGCCTCCAGGGTCACGTGGGCCAGTTCGCGGGCGTTGCGGGTCAGGATCCCCAGGCGATAGCCGCGCCCGGCCAGCTCTCGCACCAACTCGACCGCGCCAGGCGCAGGCTTGGAGCCCAGCGCCAGGTCCCGTTCGTGTTCCAGCAACCAGGCATGTTTGGCCGCCGCTTCCTCAGCGGGCAACCCTGCCAGATGGGTGAGGATGTCGTCTTCGGCCGGAATCGCCAGGGCCACGCGGATTGCCGCGAAGTCATGCACGGCGATAGTCAGCGTGCCATCCATGTCGAACACCCAGTGACGAACCTCGGACAGGCTCATGCCCAGTCCTTGCGGTGACGAATCAGGCCTTCCTGGGTGACCGAGGCCACCAGCTGCCCGGCGCGGTTGAACACGCTGCCCCGGGAGAATCCACGGGAATTGCCGGCCCACGGGCTGTCCATGGCGTAGAGCAACCAGTCATCGGCGCGCAGGTCGGCATGGAACCACAAGGCGTGATCAAGGCTGGCGACCTGCATATCCTTGTGCCACACCGATTTGCCATGGGGCAGCAGCGAAGTGGTCAGCAGGCCGAAGTCCGAGGCGTAGGCCAGCAGGTATTTATGCAAGGCCGGCGAATCCGCCAGGGCGCCATCGGCACGGAACCACACGTATTTCACCGGGTCGGCCGGTTGCGGGTTGTAAGGGTCTTTTTCAGTGACCGGGCGCACCTCGATCGGCTTGGGGCACAGCAGTTTTTCGCGCATGTGCTCGGGCAGCAGGTGCGCGCGCTGCTGGGTCAGTTCCAGCTCGGACGGCAGGTTTTCCGGCCCGACCACTTGCGGCATGGTGCTCTGGTGCTCAAAGCCCTGTTCGTCGTACTGGAACGACGCACTGCAGGTGAAAATCGGGTTGCCCTTCTGGATCGCCGTCACCCGGCGGGTGCTGAAGCTGCCACCGTCACGCACCCGGTCCACCTGGTACACCACCGGCAGCGCGGCATCCCCCGGACGCAGGAAATAACCGTGCATCGAATGCACATGGCGCGCCTCTTCCACGGTCTGGCTGGCCGCCGACAACGACTGGCCCAGCACTTGGCCGCCGAACAACTGGCGAAACCCCAGATCCTGGCTGCGACCGCGAAACAGGTTCTCTTCGATCGGTTCCAGGGTCAGCAGGTCGACCAGATCTTCCAACACGTGGCTCATTCAGACTTTCCTCACACAGCGCAATGACCGCGCAGTCTACGCTGCGGCGGTGGATCGATTGTTGGCCCGGGGCCATTTGGTGGGCATTGTAAACGTCCGTGTCGGCTAACCGTGCAGAGTCTGCAACCACTGCTCACGATTGATGCGATAAAGCACATGGTGACGCAATGGATGACCGACGGCGAGTGTCGGGTGCTCGAAGTCGTCCGCCGGGTCGTGATGCATGCCAATGGCCTGCATGACCTTTTGCGAGGGCAGGTTATCGACGGCGGTGAACGCCACCACTTCGTCCAGCGTCAACTGGTCGAAGGCACAACGCAGGGCGGTCCACGCCGCTTCGCTGGCATACCCCAGGCCCCAGTGCTCCCGGGCCAGGCGCCAGCCGATTTCGATGGCCGGCGTGAACGGCGCGTCGAACCCGACCACACCGAGCCCGGTAAAGCCGATGAAGTCCCCTGTGTCCTTGCGCTCCAGCGCCCACAGACCAAAACCATGCTCGGCGAAATGCCCCCGCACGCGGCCGATCAGGGCGGCGCTTTCCAGGCGGCTCAGGCGCTCCGGGAAATAACGCATCACCTGCGGGTCGGCGCACATGGCGGCAAATTCCGGCAAGTCATCATCGCGCCACTGCCGCAAGAGCAGCCGTGCGCTTTCCAGTTCCAGTATCGGCTCCATATTCACTCCCTTTCCATGCCCCAGAGTCTACATCGCTGGTAGGATCCGTCACTCAATCACTACCGAAAACACCATGCCACTGCCGCTGATCTATCACGAAGACTACAGCCCCGAATTCCCGGCGGAACACCGTTTCCCCATGGACAAGTTTCGCCTGCTGCGCGATCACCTGGTGGACAGCGGCCTGACCCGCGACGCGGACCTGTTGCGCCCGGTGCTGTGTCCGCCGGACATCCTCGCCCTGGCCCACGACCGTGCCTATATCGAACGCTACATGGGCGGCGAGTTGTCCCGCGAAGACCAACGGCGACTTGGCCTGCCCTGGAGCGAGGCCCTGGCCCGCCGAACGGTGCGTGCCGTGGGCGGTTCGCTGCTGGCGGCCGAACAAGCCCTTGAACACGGACTGGCCTGTCACTTGGCCGGCGGCACCCATCACGCCCACTACGACCACCCGGCCGGGTTCTGCATTTTCAATGACCTGGCGGTGATCAGCCGCTATTTCCTGGCCAGCGGTCGGGTCTCGCGGGTGCTGATTTTCGATTGCGATGTGCATCAGGGCGACGGCACTGCCCGAATACTCCATGACACCCCGGACGCCGTGACAGTTTCCTTGCACTGCGAAAAGAATTTTCCCGCACGCAAGGCGCACAGCGATTGGGACATTCCCCTGCCGATGGGCATGGAGGACGCCGCCTACCTGAAGGTGGTGGACGACGCCCTCAACTACCTGCTGCCGCTCTACCAGCCGGACCTGGTGCTGTATGACGCCGGCGTCGACGTACACAAGGACGACGCCCTCGGCTACCTGAAACTGACCGACGAAGGCCTCGCCGCCCGGGACGAGAGCGTCATGCGCCATTGTCTGGGCCGCGACATCCCGGTGGTCGGCGTGATCGGCGGTGGCTACAGCAAGGACCGCCAGGCCCTGGCTCGCCGCCACGGGATCCTGCACCACAGCGCACAAAGGGTCTGGACGTCATCAGGTTGTCACTGAAACCTGGGCGTTACCCACAATGCCTGTGGAGCGGCCTGTGGATAACCTGAGCGAAACGGCCTACAGGCTATGTTGCCTATAGCTTGCAGGAGCTTGGCTGTTTTTTGATCAGAGTTCTCAACAACGCCTACCGGCCCAATTGTGGGAGCGAGCTTGCTCGCGATAGCGAAGGGTCAGCTACATCAATGCCGCTGACACACCGCTATCGCGAGCAAGCTCGCTCCCACACGGATCTGTGCTGGTAGAATGCCCCGCCTACCCCTGCCCCCACAATTCAAATCATGACCTCGACCGCCAAACCATCCTCCTCAAACATCGCCATCATCGGCGGCGGCCCCGCCGGCCTGATGGCCGCCGAGGTGTTGAGCCAGGCCGGCCTGCGGGTCGACCTGTACGACGGCATGCCATCGGTGGGCAGGAAATTCCTGCTGGCCGGCGTGGGCGGCATGAACATCACCCACTCCGAAGCCTTTCCGGCTTTTCTGTCCCGCTACGCCGAACGCGCGCCAAACCTGGCGCCGCTGTTGCGGGCATTCGGGGCGGATGAGTTATGCACATGGATCCACGGGCTGGGCATCGACACCTTTGTCGGCAGCTCCGGGCGGGTATTTCCTACCGACATGAAGGCCGCCCCGCTGTTGCGCGCCTGGCTCAAGCGCCTGCGCGATGCTGGCGTGGTGATCCACACGCGTCATCGCTGGCTCGGCTGGAACCCGGATGGCAGCTTGCGCATCGCCTCCCCGGAAGGCGACAAAACCCTGCACCCCAAGGCCACCTTGCTGGCGTTGGGCGGCGGCAGTTGGTCGCGTCTGGGCTCCGACGGCGCCTGGATGCTAGCGCTGGAACAACGCGGCGTAGCCCTGGCGCCACTGCAACCCAGCAACTGCGGGTTCGAGGTAGAGGCCTGGAGTGACCTGATGATCAGCAAATTCGCCGGGGCCCCGCTCAAGAACATCGCCATGGGCCTGAACGACGATGTACCGCGCCTCGGCGAATGCGTGCTCACCGCCACCGGCCTCGAAGGCAGCCTGGTCTATGCGCTGTCGGCAACGATTCGCGAAGCGATCAACCAACATGGCAGCGCGACCATTCACCTGGACCTGTTGCCGGGCCGGCCTGTGGATAAAATCCTCCTGGCCTTGAGCAAACCACGGGGCTCACGCTCGATGGCCAAGCACTTGCACAGCCAGTTGGGGCTCGACGGCGTCAAGGCGGCGCTGTTGCGCGAGCTCACGCCGGCCGAGTGTTTCACCGACCCGGCGCGGCTGGCCCAGGCCATCAAGGCCTTGCCGGTCACCCTGGTGAAGCCCCGCCCCTTGGACGAAGCCATCAGCAGTGCCGGTGGCGTGACGTTCCAAGCCCTGGATGAACGCCTGATGCTCAAGCAAGTGCCTGGGGTTTTCTGCGCCGGTGAAATGCTCGACTGGGAAGCGCCGACCGGCGGCTACCTGCTCACGGCGTGCTTTGCCAGTGGCCGGGCAGCGGGCTTAGGAATGGTGGAGTGGCTACAGCGCCAGGGTTGAAGACCGAAGCGCACCTATCGCGAGCAAGCTCGCTCCCACATTTACCGCAATTCTTCTGACAGAACCCGATCAACTGTGGGAGCGAGCTTGCTCGCGATAGCGATTTATCAGACCTGGCAGGTCATCAAGGCTTACGCTTACGCGGCCCGGTATTGAACACCGGCACCTTGCGCACCGGCTTGACCGAAGGCTCCACCGGCGCCGCATCGCCGCTGTCCACCCACTTGCCCAGGTTGCGCTTGCCGCCACCCCCGGAGGCTTTCGGTTTCTTCGGCTTTTTCGGTTTCTTGATGACTTGGCCGCTGGCATCGGTGTCCGGCACGCGGTGCTCAGGCTCGAAGTCTTGTTCCATCTGGCGAGGCAACGTCTGACGGGTCAACATCTCGATGGCTGACAGCAAATTCACTTCATCGGCGCAGACCAGGGAAATCGCCTGCCCTGTAGCGCCCGCCCGGCCGGTACGGCCGATGCGGTGGATGTAGTCCTCGGCCACGATCGGCAGGTCGAAGTTCACCACCAACGGCAAATCCTCGATGTCCAAGCCACGGGCTGCAACGTCGGTGGCGACCAGGATCTGCACTTCGCTGGCCTTGAAGCGGTCCAGCGCACGTTGGCGGGTGGCCTGGGGTTTGTCACCGTGGATACCGTCGGCGTTGACCCCCAGACCCTGGAGTTTTTCCACCAGCGCATCGACGCCGTTGCGGGTCTTGGCGAATACCAGCACCTGCTTCCACTTGTGCTTGCGCATCAGGTGCACGAACAATTCCGCCTTGCGCTTTTTGTCCACCGTCACCACCCATTGCTTGACGGTGTTGGCAGCCACGTTGCGCGGGCTCACTTCAATGCTTAGCGGATCATTGAGCATCTGCCCGGCCAGCAAACGGATCGCATCGGAAAAGGTCGCCGAGAACAGCAGGGTCTGGCGCTTCTTCGGCAGGGCCTTGTAGATATTCGCCAGTTCCTCGGAGAAGCCCAGGTCGAGCATGCGGTCGGCTTCGTCCAGTACCAACGTCTGCAGTTGATTGAACTTCAGCGCATTCTGGCGGAACAGATCGAGCAAGCGACCCGGCGTGGCGACCAGCAGGTCGACGCCTTTGCGCAGCTTCATCATCTGCGGGTTGATGCTGACACCGCCGTACACCGCGTAGGTGCTCAGCGGCAGGTTTTGCGCGTACTGACGCACGCTTTCATGGACCTGCTCAGCCAATTCACGAGTCGGCACCAGGATCAGCGCCCGCACCGAGTTGGCCGCGACCTTCGGCCCTTCGGTGGTCAGCAACTGCAACAGCGGCACCGCAAAGCCGGCGGTCTTGCCGGTGCCGGTCTGGGCCGCGGCCATCAGGTCGCGACCGGCGAGCACTGCCGGCATGGCTTGGGCCTGAACCGGAGTCGGGGTCTGGTAGCCGAGCGTCTCGAGGGCGCGCAGCAAGGGTTCGATCAGGCCAAGGGTGGCGAAAGTCATGGAAATACCGTAGGAAAAATCAGCGCATGGTGTGCAATGCGCGGCAGTTTACCCTAAATCAGGAGACGGCCGGCGCAGGCTTGGGTTTGCGCCACTGCGGCAAGCCGATCAACACCACCGCACTGATGATCACCAGCATCGCCAAGGCCTCCTCGATGCCGATGGTTTCACCGGCGAATACGATGCCCAGCAACACCGCCACGGCCGGGTTGACGTAGGCATAGCTGGTGGCCGCCGCCGGACGCACATGCTTGAGCAGGTACATGTAGGCGTTGAAGGCGATGATCGAACCGAACAAGGTCAGGTACAACAGCGCGAACCAACCCTCCAGCGGCGGCATGCTGTCCAGGTGTTCACCGCTGGCCACGCTGCCGATCAACAGCACCACACCGCCCACCAGCATTTCCACGGCACTGGCCATCGCCCCGGCCGGCAACGGCAGGTGTTTGCTCAGCACCGAGCCGAAGGCCCAGGAGGCCGCCGCGAACACCAGCAACGTCGCCCCCAACGGGCTGGATTGCAAATTGGAACCGAGGTTGAGCATGGCGATGCCGATCAACCCCAGCACAATCCCCGCCCATTCCAGACGGGTATTACGCGCACCCCAGAAATATCCGCACAGCAGGGTAAACAAAGGCACCGTCGCCACCGCCAACGCCGCGACCCCGGACGCCACGCCGGTGTGCTCGGCCACACTGACCGCACCGTTACCGAAACTGAGCAACAGCACGCCAATGATGGCCCCGGCCTTCCACTGCGCCCAGGTCGGCGCCGGCGCCCCGCGCCAGCGCAGGAAGCCGTACATCAGCGAACCGGCCAACACAAAACGAATCCCGGCCAGCAACAGCGGCGGCCAATGCTCCACACCGATACGAATCACCAGGTAGGTCGAACCCCAGATGACGTACAAGGCAAAGAAAGCAGCGATCAATGGCAGGGGAAAACGGCGTGGGCCAGGCATGTTCAGCTCGAAGTCAGGACAATGAGAGACGCTATTCTAGAAAGGCGACAGGCGGAAATTAAGCTACAAAACCTGTTTATCCAGGCCATACACTTTTCAAAACACGGCGATCAGCGCTATAAAGCGCGCTTTCGAAAGTCGCGCCGACAGGAAGCCAAACCGTGGATAAATACGACCGCATGTTGCTCAGCGCGCTGTTGGAAAACGGTCGTGCGTCCTACGCCGAACTGGCCCGCAAAGTGAACCTGTCAGCCCCCGCCGTGGCCGAACGGGTCAGCAAACTGGAAGCCAGCGGTGTCATCACCGGTTATCAAGCCAAAGTCGACATGGCGAAGATCGGCCTGCCGGTGCAGTGCGTCATCGAACTGCGAATGAACCAGCACGGCAACCAGAAGACCTACGACGAACTGTACAAGATCCCACAACTGACCGAATGCCACCGGGTCACCGGGGATCCGTGCGTGATCATGCAAGCGGCGGTTGGCTCGATGCCCGAGCTGGAAGAGCTGATCAACCGCATTGCCAAGTTCGGCTTCAGCAAGACGTCGATCGTGCTGTCCAGCGCCTTTGAAAAGCGCGTGCCGTTGGGGCAGTTGGAAGGCAATGGGAAATGACACTGATCAAATGTGGGAGCGAGCTTGCTCGCGATGGCGGAGTGTCAATCACCGAGAGGCTGGCTGATCCGACGCTATCGCGAGCAAGCTCGCTCCCACAGTTGTCCGGCGGTGTGTTCAGAAACCGCGATGACGCTTGAGATGCTCGTTGATCTTCGCCGCTGGCACTTTCTGCAAACTGCACAGCAAGTCATGGGACAACTCCCGCACCCCATGCTTTTGCCGCAGCTGCGAAGCCAGGTGCGCGGTGAGGTTGGCGGCCATTTCGGCGTCGGCCATGGCCCGGTGGGCCTGGCCAGTGTGGGGCAAGCCGGCGAACGCGTTGAGCGTGCCGAGCTTGTGGTTCGGCGCCGCCGGCATCAGGCGCCGGGCCAGCAACAGTGAGCAGGCAAAATTCTGCAAGCGGGTGCGTTTGATACGTCCCAGCTCGAAATCCCAGAACTTCTGGTCGAATGCGGCGTTGTGGGCCAACAGTGGCGTGATGCCGACGAACTCGTTGACCTCGTTCATGACCTTTTCCGCCGAGGGTGCGCTGCGCAGCATGGCGTTGCTGATCCCGGTCAGTTGCTCGATAAACGCAGGCATGCGCACACCGGCATTCATCAGGCTCTGGTAGCGGTCGACGATCCGGCCTTGCTCGAGCATCACCACCGCGATCTCAGTGGCCCGGCAACTGCTGCTCGGAGTGATCCCGGTGGTTTCAAAGTCGATGACTGCGATGCGTTCCAAACCTTTTTAACTCCGTGAAAATCAATTCTTGAGCAACAACGCGCCCTCGATGGGCACATAGCGACTGGCGGCGCGGATCAGCGAATTGGCGGTCAACCCCGGCACGCCGTAGGCCACGGCTTGCACGCCGTGCTTGTGGATGATGCGTTCGAGCAACATGTCGAAATCGCCATCGCCGGAGGCCAGCACCACTTCATCGACGTGGTCGGCGGCGTCCATGATGTCCAGCGTGATGCCCACGTCCCAGTCGCCCTTGGCCGAGCCGTCGCTGCGCTGGATGTAGGGCTTGAGCTTCACGACGAAACCCAGGTTGCGCAGGATCTGCTGGAATTGTTGCTGCTTGCTGTCACCGCGATCGATCGCATAGGCATAGGCCTCGACGATCTGCCCCTGTTTGCTGACATCGGCCCACAGCGCGGCGTAGTTGAAATGGCAACCGTAAGCCTGGCGCACGGTGTAGTAGAGGTTCTGGACATCGGCGAACACTGCAATTTTTTTCACCGCGTTTCCTCTTGGATGCACACGTACGCAGCCCACCAGGGCCGAAAAGTCGCCCAGTATGCCAGCCCGAAGGATTGTTCCGCGAATAATCGGCCCGAGGCGCCAGGGCGCCCCGGACGAATGGCAGGTCAGACGAAGGAGTCGTCGTCGCCGAAGGAAGATGAATCGTCGCTGTAGTCCGCGTCGCTGAACCCGCCCTGGTCGTTGCCGTAGGCGTCGTTATCGGCCACGCGCGGGTCATCGCCCCAGCCGTTGCCTGCGGTGTCGTTGACCGGTTGCGCCGGTTCTTCCTTGATGACCTCGACGATCTCCTGCGGTTGCTGATTACTGTGGAACAGGCTGCTGATGCCTTGGGCCAGCATCACGCCGCCCGCCACGCCCGCCGCGGTTTTCAGGGCGCCGCCGAGGAAGCTGCCCGCTGCCGGGGCTTGTTGCTGCGGTGCGCCATAATTGCCGGGCGGCGCGCCGAAGCCCTGTTGGGGCGGGGCATTGAAGGACGGTTGCGCCGGTTCGCGCCAACCACCACCGCTGGAGGCCGGCGCGCTCGCCGGGCGTGAATCCTTCGGGCTGCCGCCGAAGATACTCGAGAGGAAACCGCCGCCACCGCTGGGTGCCGGCGCTTGCTTGCGCGCTTGTTGCAGATCAGCCTGCAATTGCTCGACCTGCTGGGCGAGTTGCCTGTTCTGCTCATCGAGGCGCTTGATCGCAGCCTCCTGCACCAGGATCGCCTGGGCCATGAAATAGCCCGCCGCTGGCTGGCTCGCCAGGTGTTCCTTGATCCGCGCCTCGGCCTGGGCGTCGCGCGGGGCTGAATCCTTTTCGGCCTGTTGCAACCGTGAAAACAGTCCATCGATCAGGGTTTGTTCTTCGTTGTTCATGGCGACCTCATTCGATTGCCGGGTAGAAACCATTCCGATCCCGAAGACCGGTGCCCATCAGTAATGGGGTTCGCCGGAAAGCTTTCAATGGTCTTTACCTGATGTTTACGTTTGCTTGTGCGGGCGCCTGATCGGTTAAAGTGTCGGACCGCTTTTTCAACTGCGATACCGACTCATGAATCCGTTTGACGTGCTGCGCGACTCTTTGTATTTCTTCAAGCGCCATTTGGGCCGGATCGCCCAGTTGTGCCTGCCGCTGGTCATACTCGAGGCCTTGCTGCAGCAAGGCGTGGACAGCGCCCTCGGCCCCGACGGTTTTCCCGGTTACAGCGTGATCGTCGGGCTGCTGGTGTACCCCTTGTACACCGCCGCGCTGATCCTGTTTCTCGACGCCCGCAGCCGCGGCGAAGCACCACGCACGCGGGACCTGCTCGCAACGGCCCTCACGCTGTGGCCACGCTTTGCCTTGCTGACGGCCCTCAACACATTGTTGATCCTGGTGGGGCTGTCGTTGTACTTCCTCCCGGGCCTGTGGCTGATGGTGACCCTGGCCTTCGGCGAATACCTGCTGGTCCTCAGGGGCCTGGCCCCCCTGGCGGCGATGAAGGAAAGCCTGAACCTGTCCCGCGGCAACTTCTGGCGGATCCTGCTGTGCATTCTCGCGGTGATGGGCCCACTGTGGCTGCTCAAGGGCGCCAGCGTCTCGGTGTATCCGTCACCCCAGAACCCCGTGCTCAGCTTGCTGATCGAAAGCGTCCACAGCTTCCTGCAACTGTTCACCACCGTGGTGCTGTTTCGCCTGTTCATGCTGATCGAAGCCAAGCCCGAGCGCCGCTGATCGCACTCGACGACAGCCCTGGGCTTGGGCTTGAGAACCGCTCTCGGTTATGCTCGGGAGCACTTTTGCGTTTCGCCCATAAGCCGAGCCATGATCCGTCTACTGCGCTACACCTTGCTGGGCCTGCTGTTGATCCTCAGCCTGGCCGCCCTGTCGATCTACGGCCTGACCTGGCGGCCACAGCCCCGGGAAACCGTGCCGGTCAGTTGCACCGCCAATGCAGCAGCGCTGGCACCCGGCCAAGCCTTGAAGGTGATGACCTGGAACGTCCAGTTCCTCGCGGGCAAGCGCTACGTGTTCTGGAACGACCTGGCCCAGGGCGACGATGAAAGCCCGACCCTGGAAGACATGGCCTTCAGCCTCGACGAAGTGGCCCGGGTCATCCGCGACGAACAACCGGACATCGTGTTGCTCCAGGAACTGGACAAGGGCGCCAAGGCCAGCGATTACCAGGACCAGCTCAAGTTGTTGCAGGAACGCGTGGCCGACCTCTACCCGTGCGGCACCAGCGCCTTCGACTGGAAAGCCGACTTCATCCCCGACCCGCACATCTTCGGCAGCGTCGGTCGGCAACTGGCGACCCTGAGTCGCTACCGCATCGACCATGCCGAACGGGTGCAACTGCCGGTCGCCGATGCCAACTTCATCAGCCGTCAGTTCCAGCCCAAAAATGCCTTGTTGGTGAGCTACCTGTCACTGACCGACGGCAGCCAGTTGGCGGTGCTCAACACGCACCTGGAACGGGCCACTGAACCGGACGAAACCCTGCCCAGACAAATCACCGCCGTGACCAAGGCACTGGACAAATTCGAATCCGCAGGCACGCCCTGGCTGATCGGCGGCGACTTCAACCTGCTGCCCCTGGGCCAGTACCGACGCCTGCCGTCCGAGCAACGCACGCCCTACTCCGCCGACAGCCCGCTGCACCTGCTGTGGGACAAATACCCGATGATTCCCACCAACAACGAAGCCAGCGGCATCGACCGCGAGCACTGGCTGACCCATTACCCAAACGACCCCGGCCTCAACGGCCCGGATCGCACCGTCGACTACCTGTTCTACAGCCCGCGCATCAAACGGGTCGAAGCCCAGGTGCGCCAGGACGATACCTTGCGTATCTCCGATCACTTGCCGGTGATTGCGCGGTTCCTATTGCCGGCTGCACCTTAGCAGGATTCACCTAAGCCCCCTGTGGGAGCCGAGCTTGCTCGCGATTGCGGTGGATCAGCAGCATTGTTATTGATTGACACACCGCTATCGCGAGCAAGCTCGGCTCCCACAGAATTTGTATTGCATATCCTGAATTTCCTCAGCTCACTTGCGCGGCTTGACCCGCGCGGTCGCCTCCGCCACCAGCGGATCGTCCGGCCAGTAATGCTTGGGGTAGCGCCCCTTCAAGTCCTTCTTCACCTCGGCATAGGTGCTGCGCCAGAAGTTCGCCAAGTCCTGGGTCACCTGTACCGGCCGGCGTGCCGGTGACAGCAGGTGCAGCTTGACCACCTGCCGCCCGCCGGCGATGCGCGGGGTGTCGGCCAGGCCGAAGAGTTCCTGCAGGCGCACCGCCAGGATCGGTGGATGCTCGCTGTAGTCCAGGCGGATCGAGGAGCCCGAAGGCACACTCAAATGGTGGGGGGCCTGTTCGTCCAGGCGTTGCGGCAACGGCCAGGGCAACAGGTTGTGGACGATGCTCGACAGGTCCAGGTTGGCGAAATGACTGAGGCGCGAGACCCGTCCCAGATACGGCATCAACCAGTGTTCGAGGGTGTCCAGCAGCGCTGCGTCGCTGACATCTGGCCATTCACTCTCGCCCTTGGCCTCCAGGTCAAGGCCACGCAACAACGCCACCCGCGCCTGCCATTGCCGCAGCTCCGGAGTCCAGGGCAGCAATTCCAGGCCCTTGCGCCGCACCAGGTTCACCAGGGCCTGGCTACGGGCTGACTCATCCAGGCCGGTCAACGGTTCGCGGCTGAGCACCAGTTCGCCGACCTTGCGCTGGCGCTCGGCCCGCAGCACGCCTTCGCGCTCATCCCAATCCAACTGATCCACCGTGTGCACTTGCTCGGCCAATACCGAGTCGAACAGTGCCGGGTCGAAATCCGTCGCCAGGTAGATCCGCTCTTCCCGCTGGCCCAGACGGCTGCCCAGGTCGGCGATCACCAGCCACGCCTGTTTCATCAAACTGTCGGCCTCGGCAAACAGCGCCGCCCGGCCGTTGGCCAGACGATATTCCGCGCCGCCGGGCCGACGCTGCTGGGCGACGCGGTCGGGGTAGGCCAACGCCAGCAACGCGCCGAGCCAGCGCGGATGGTCGGGATCGGCCACGGCCTCTTCGGCCTTGCCCCGCAAATAGCCGCGATATTGCCGGGCCAATTGCCGCGCCCGCTGCACCCCACCCTGAGCGCCGCGCGCCGCCCGTTCTTCGCCAGACAGCAAGGCCAGGCGACTGTGCAAGTCGGCACCGGCGCCTCGGAGAATATCCCGCTCGCCCAACAGCGCAGCGACGTTGCAGGCCATGTCCGCCAGCCCCAGCGCCTGGCCGCGCAACAGCAGATGCGCGATACGCGGATGGGCCGGCAGTTCGGCCATGGCCTGGCCGTGGCGGGTCAGTTGCTCGCCCTCCAGCGCGCCCAGGCGTTGCAGCAGGTCCTGGGCCTGGGTATACGCAGCGGCGGGCGGGACGTCGAGCCAGACCAATTGCTGCGGCGTCACACCCCAGCGCCCCAGTTGCAGCGCCAAGCCGGCCAAGTCCGCCGACAGAATCTCCGCACTACCGTAAGCGGCCAATTGTTCATGCTGGTCTTCGGACCACAACCGGTAGCACACCCCCGGCTCCAGGCGCCCGGCGCGGCCGGCCCGCTGGGTGGCGCTGGCCCGGGAAATGCGCTGGGTGTCGAGCCGGGTCATGCCGCTGCCCGGGTCGAAACGCGGCACCCGCGCCAGTCCGGCGTCGATCACCACGCGCACGCCATTGATGGTCAGGCTGGTTTCGGCAATGTTGGTGGCCAGCACCACCTTGCGCTGACCGGGTGGCGCGGGGTCGATGGCGGCGCGTTGAGCGGCGAGCTCCAGTTCGCCGTGCAGCGGGCAGAGCAACACGTTGCCGCCCTCGCCCAAGGCCTCGGCCAGTTGCTGATGGACCCGGCGGATCTCCGCCTGCCCGGGCAAGAACACCAGGACGCTGCCGGTTTCATCGTGCAGCGCTTCGAGCACGGTCTGCACCAGTCGCGGCTCGATGAACTCGCCAGGCTGGAACGGCCGCCCCCAGCGTATCGTCACCGGGAACATGCGGCCTTCGCTGCGCAGGATCGGCGCGTTGTCCAACAACCCGGCCAGGCGTTCGCCTTCCAGGGTCGCGGACATCAGCAGGATCTTCAGCGGCTGCTCTTCGCGAAACAGTTCGCGGCCGTTGAGGCTCAAGGCCAGGGCCAGGTCGGCATCGAGGCTGCGTTCGTGGAACTCATCGAAAATCAGCAGCCCCACCCCTTCCAGCGCCGGATCGTCCTGCAAACGGCGGGTGAGGATGCCTTCGGTGACCACTTCAATGCAGGTCCTGGGCCCGACCTTGCTGTCGAGACGAATCCGGTAGCCGACGGTCTCCCCGACCTTCTCCCCCAGTTCGCTGGCCAGCCGCTCGGCCGCCGCCCGTGCCGCCAGGCGCCGGGGTTCGAGCATCAGGATGGTCTGTCCGGCCAGCCAGGGCTCGTTCAGCAAGGCCAGGGGAACACGGGTGGTTTTACCGGCACCGGGCGGTGCTTCGAGCACGGCTTCGTGGCGCGATGCCAAGGCTTGGCGCAGAGCGGGTAAAACTTCATCGATCGGCAAAGAAATCATGCTGGCTCCAAAACAGAGGGCCGAGTATAACGGCGAACTGTTTAGCGTGGTCTGGACTCCAACCAGCAACGCCTCTACTACCTGTTCAGGAGATTGCTATGCGTATTCCCTTTCGCGTGATCGGTGGCGTGCTGGTCGCCTCCCTGCTGACTCAAATCAGCGCCTGTGGCTCGATCTTCTACCCGGACCGTCGCGGCCAGATCGACGGCAAGATCGACCCGGCCATCGCCGCCCTCGATGCCGTCGGCCTGCTGTTCTACATCATCCCCGGCCTGATCGCCTTCGCCGTGGACTTTGCCACCGGCGCCATCTATTTCGAACCGGGCCGCAGCGTCCAGATCGAGCCAGAGAAACTCAAGCCGGCCATCAACCCCGACGGCACGGTCAATAACCAAAAACTGCAGGCGATTCTGGAACGCGAACTGGGCCGCAGCTTCCCGCTGGACGATCCTCGGCTGATCCAGCACAAAGGCAGCGCGCAGCAACTGGCCACCCTCGGCCTCAAACCGGCCGCATGACCGGCGCCACTGAAGGAACGACCGCGCCATGACCACCAGCACCGAACACGCTCGCCTGCTGCGCCTGGCCACCCGCGCCTCGGTGGCCGTGGCGCTCACACTGGTGATCGCCAAGGCCCTGGCCTGGTGGCTCAGCGGTTCGGTGAGCATGCTCGCCGGCCTGACCGACTCGGCCCTGGACGGCGTCACCTCGCTGCTCAACCTGCTGGCAGTGCATTACGCCCTGCGCCCCGCCGACGATGACCATCGCTACGGTCATGGCAAGGCCGAATCCCTGGCTGGCATGGCCCAGGCACTGTTCATCGGTGGCAGTGCCACATTGATTGCCTTGCAGGCCTTCGAACGTCTGAAGAACCCGGTGCCGGTGGAGGCGCCCTGGCTCAGCGTCGGGGTGATCGTGTTTTCCCTGGGGCTGACCCTGGCGCTGCTGGCGCTGCAGCATCGGGTCATCCGCGCCACCGGCTCCAACGCCGTGCGCGCCGACTCGCTGCACTATCGCTCCGACCTGCTGCTCAACGGCAGCATCCTGGTCGCACTGGTACTGGCGGGGTTCGGCTGGTATCAACTCGACGCCTGGTTCGGCCTGGGGATCGCCGCGTATATCCTGTGGAGCGCCATCCAGATCGCCCGGGAAAGCTTCGCGGTGCTGATGGATGAAGAACTGCCGCCCGACGTCAGCCAGCGCATGCTGGAGCTGGCCTGCGCGGTGCCCGGCGTGCTTGGCGCCCATGACCTGCGTACGCGAGTCTCGGGCAACCACTGGTTCGTGCAACTGCACCTGGAGTTACCGGGGGACCTGACCCTGTCAGTGGCCCACGGCATCAGCGACCAGGCCGCCGATGCCATCCACCGCGCTTATCCGAAGGCCGAAGTGCTGGTGCATGCCGATCCGTCGGACGTGGTGAAGCGCGCCAGCGCTTGATGCCGAACACAGAACGTGGCGAGGGAGCTTGCTCCCGCTCGGTTGCGCAGCGACCGCAAGATCCTGGGCCTGCTGCGCAGGCCAGCGGGAGCAAGCTCCCTCGCCACAGGGATTGTTTTCCCATGCGCGGTGATCAATACGTCACCTGATACCCACGGCTGCTCAAGCAACTGCCCTGGGCCTGGCGATAGGTCTGCACCACTTCCGGTGCCGGCGGGTAGGTGTAGTTGCGCGGATCGAACCCGCTCTGCTGCACCGCCCAGCGATAGCAGTCGTAGCCATCCTGATTGACCTGCTCGGGCGACTGGCCGTTGGCCGGATAGGCCACCACATCGAAACTGTTGCCTTGGGGTTGCGGCTGCGGGTTGGCGACTGGCGCATCGACCACGACATAATCCTGGGTGTTGGCCTCGTAGATGTAATAGGCGCCGGCCGCGAGGAAGAACAGCGAACTGCCGATCCACACTTCTCGGGCGTAATCAGGCAGGTAACGGGTGCGGATGCCCCGCGGTGGCGCGACCACGACGTAACGCGGTCCTTGCGGGCGATACCAGTAGCCGCCGGAATAGAAATAGTCCTGGCCGCGATAGGGCACGCGGTAGTTGCGATCCGGGAAACGGTCGATCACATAACCCGGACGGTATTGCGGCCCAGGGCCCCAACCGTTGCCATGCCCATCCGGCCGACCGGGCCAATGCTGACCGGGACGACCGTCATGGTCTGGTCGCGGACCTGGACCTGCGTTCGGATAGCCATCGTTGCGCCGAGGGATATCGCGGTAATACCCCGGTTGCGGGTCGCGGGTCTGGGTCACGCTGTCGGGCCGGCCCTGGATGGGCAAGTTGTTGCCGGGCGGCGGCTGCGGCGGACGACCGTGAGCGTTGGGGTCCTGTGGTGGACGATCGTAGCGTTGTCCGCCCGGGTTCTGCGGCGTGACCTCGAACTGACGACTGTTATCGCCCCGAATGATTTCGTTGCTCTGCGGCCGCGGCTGGCCCGAGTAACCCTGGCCGTTGCCGCCGCGCCCGTCCGGGCCGCGATTGCCATCCGGGCCGCCACGGTTTTGCTGATCGTCGGCCATTCCCTGCGCACTGACACTTGCCCACAACAGACCAACACCTGCCAAACGCCAGATGCGCGACTTCATGAAATTCCTCACAACGATTCAGGGCCTGATGATAAGACTGGGAAAGCCCAGGCCGGTTCTGCGACAGATTATCAGCCACGGGGTTTATTTCGCAGACATTAAAAAAGGGAGGCCCGTCGGCCTCCCCTTGAGAATTTCGTCCGTGCTCGACGCTTATGACGTCGGCTCACCTCACGCCGTCTTCTGGACGGTGTGCAGCTCGGGGGTCTGCCAGTACCGGTGGGTACTGCGACCGCAGCCGGCCTGATTGGGCGGGCCGCACTGGACTGTTTGTCCGAGCAGTGATCTTGGTGGTAAGCATAAGCCTGAGGTGCCGACAGATGATTGCGAAGATTGCGGAAATAAACATCACTTGCGCAATTTTTAACCCCGGATAGATAATCCTCCGCAATTATCAAGATTAAGGCCTGACCGATGAGCAAACTCGACCGTTACGACCTGAGCATTCTGGCGGAATTGCAGCGCGATGCGCGCATCTCCAACCAGGAACTGGCCGAACGCATCGGCCTGTCGCCCTCCCCCTGCTCGCGGCGGGTCAAGCAGTTGGAGGATGACGGCTACATCACCCGCCAGGTCGCCCTGCTCGACCGCAAGCTACTGGGCCTGAGCCTGACCGCTTATGTGCTGATCGGCATGGACCGTCACACACCCGAGCGCTTCGAAAATTTCGAAGCCGCCATCCGCAACCTGCCGCAAGTGCTGGAATGCAGCCTAGTCACCGGCATGGATGCGGACTATCAACTCAAGGTCGTGGTGCCGGACATGGACCATTACCAGAAACTGCTGTTGGGGCACCTGACCCGGATCGACGGGGTGACCAGCGTGCGTTCGAGCTTTGTGCTGAACCAGGTGCTCAACAGCACCGAGTTGCCGTTGACTCACCTGCGCAGCTAAAAACGCCATCGCGAGCAAGCTCGCTCCCACAGGGGGCCGGGCGCTCACAGATATTGCGCTCACCATGAATCCAATGTGGGAGCGAGCTTGCTCGCGATAGCGTCAGCCCAGGCGATGAATAGCTGCGACACACCGCCGCAGGCCAATCCCTCGCCCGCCAACCATGCCTTATACTCGCCGCGCCTTTTCAATCCCGCCCACGCCGGAGTGTCCTGATGGATCCTGCTGTTTTCGAAGAGTGGATGATGACCGGCCTGGTCAGCATCCTGATCATTTTCATGGGCTTCATCGTCTGGGACCTGGCGAAGAAGTCCAAGGCCGGGCGTTTTGGCTCGTTCATCCTGTTTTTCGTGCTGGGCCTCGGCGTGGCCGCGTTCATCATCAAGAGCGTGGTGATCGGCCTGATCGAGTCTGGGGCGTTATAAGCGCGCCGGGACTTCCTTCCACTGGCCTTGATCAAGGCCTTCGATGGTCCAGTCACCGATCCTGACCCGCACCAGGCGCAGTGTCGGCAAGCCTACCGCAGCGGTCATGCGCCGTACCTGGCGGTTGCGCCCTTCGCGAATCACCAGTTCCAGCCAGCTCGTGGGCACGCTTTTACGAAAACGCACCGGCGGGTTGCGCGGCCACAATTGCGGTTCGTCCAATGGGCGCGCCTCGGCCGGCAACGTCATGCCGTCGTTCAGCTCCACGCCCTCGCGCAAACGCTGCAACTGTTCGGCACTCGGCTCACCCTCTACTTGCACCCAATAGGTCTTGGCCAGCTTGTGCTTGGGGTCGGCGATACGCGCCTGCAATTGCCCATCGTTGGTCAGCAACAGCAAACCTTCGCTGTCGCGATCCAGCCGCCCGGCCGGGTAGATGCCCTGTACATCGATGAAATCCTTGAGCGTCGCCCGCCCCTCACCGTCGCTGAATTGCGTCAGCACGTCGAAGGGTTTGTTGAACAGGATCAGCTTTGGCTCGGCCGGCGGAGCCTTGGCCACACGGCGCGGCGCAGCGGCGGGAAGCTTCGCGCCAGGACGACGGGAAGCGGGGCGTGGAGGACGGGGCATGGCGAATACAAACATCTAACGGTCGGGGCCGACCATGCTAGTGGCCCGACCGTTAAATGACCACCCTCCGATCAGCGGAACGGCGGCTCGTCGAAGCTGCGCAGTTTGCGCGAATGCAACGAGTTGAGTTCGGTGCGCAACAGGTCCAGCGCCTCGATGCCGATCTTCAGGTGCTGGTTGACCGCTCGCTCATAGAACGCGTTGGCCGAGCCCGGCAGCTTGATCTCGCTGTGCAGCGGTTTGTCCGAGACACACAGCAACGTGCCATAGGGCACCCGCAGACGATAACCCTGGGCGGCGATGGTGCCGCTTTCCATGTCCACCGCCACGGCGCGGGACAGGTTGATCAGCGGACGTTCCTGGGCCCAGCGCAGTTCCCAGTTGCGATCGTCGTAGGTCAGCACGGTGCCGGTGCGCAGACGCTTTTTCAGCTCATCGCCCTTCTCGCCGGTGATGTTCGCCGCCGCCTGCTGAAGCGCCATCTGCACTTCGGCCAGGGCTGGAATCGGAATGTTCGGCGGCACCACCCGGTCGAGAATGCCATCGCGACGCATGTAGGCGTGGGCCAGCACGTAGTCACCAATGGTCTGGGACTGCCGCAGCCCGCCGCAGTGGCCGATCATCAGCCAGCAATGCGGGCGCAGCACGGCCAGGTGGTCGGTGATGTTCTTGGCGTTGGACGGGCCGACACCGATGTTCACCAGGGTCACGCCATGGCCGTCGTTGGTCTGCAGGTGATAAGCCGGCATCTGGTAACGGTGCCACACCACGCCGGCAGCGATGGCCGACGCTTCGCCATGGTCCATGTTCTTGTCGATGATCACGTTGCCCGGCAGGACCATGCGCACAAAGCGCGGGTCGCTGCGCAACTGCTCCAGGCCATGGACGATGAACTGGTCGACATAGCGGTGGTAGTTGGTCAGCAGGATCCACGGCTGCACATGGCGCCAGTCGCTGCCGGTGTAGTGCACCAGCCGGCGCAGGGAAAAGTCCACCCGCGCGGCATCGAACAGCGCCAGGGGCAGCGGGTCGGTGTTTTCCCAGTCGTAGAGGCCGTCGGCGATGCCATCGCTGGCGGCCGACAGGTCGGTGCTGGGGAATACCCGCGCCAGCACGGCGGCGGTCACGCCGGAGCCGGCCAGTTCGTCGCCCTGCTCCACCACGTACGGGTACGGAATGTTCTGCTCGCTGACGCCCACTTCCACGGTGACGGTAAAGTCGTGCATCAACGGGACCAGCTGTTCCAGCAGGTATTTACGGAACGCGGCGGGATGAGTAACGGTGACGCTGTAGGTGCCGGGCAACTGGACCTTGGCATAGGCCCGCGTGGTTTGCGGGACTTCACCGTGGCAGTGGTAGGTCAGGCGCAAGGCGGGATAGCGAAACAATGCACGCTGCTCGGCATCCGGCTCGATGCGGTCCTTGAGATAACGCATCAGCGCCTGGTTCAGCGCGGTGGTCGCACGCTCGTGCAGGGCCGCTAGACGATCCACGGCTTGTTCAGCGGTTTGAACGACAATAAACGCTTCGGTCACGATCAGCTTCCTGTGTTCTGACTTGCAGGCCTTCATCTTGCCTGCATCGCCGTCTTACGGGAACAGTGGCGTATTGGCGCGCTCGATCATTCACCGACAATCCCTGTGGGAGCGAACCTGCTCGCGATGGCGGCCTGGTACCGGCCTGAGACAGATTGATCAGGTCTGCGCTCAGCACCTTCGAGAAATAAATCGAGAACAATACGCCAGCCATTGTATGGCGCTATCAATGCAACGCTCATAATAGCTGTCATTCTTGACAGTATACAGACAGGCAATTTACGTGAATTCTGTTCTTGTGAATATCGCCATTCATTGAGGCATATCGAATTTCTAATGAAGCGCGTTGTTAAGGCCCTCTACCCAGCAACCAAGGTCTATTTCAATGAACATATCAACCACACAAAGCACCGCTCCGGGTAGTTTTGATAACAACTTCGGAGATCAAGGCATTGCTCGAATTCAACTCCCGTCCGGGCCATTCCAGGGTACATCCAGGCTACTGTCGGATGGAAAAATACTATCAATTTCGATGACCGAGCAATTTAACACCCTAGCTATCGTGAAACACACGACGGAGGGCGTTCTGGACACCACGTTTGGCAGTGGGGGTGTGGTTTATACTCGACTTCCAATAAACGACAGTTTGACGGTATTGAACTATTTAGTACTAGAAAACGGAAAAATTGTTGTAGTTGGAGGCCTGGGTGGTGGGCCCTTCGATTATTTCAGTGGGGCGCTATTCGCTCGCCTGCTTCCCGATGGCCGTCTGGATCTTATGTTTGGCACCGGTGGAGTCACTACCTTCAATACAGAGCTGGCGACTCGTCATAGAGCGGGCATAGCCGCTAGAGAGAATGGAAGCATTTTTGCAGCAACGGAAACCAGAGACACTGGCGCCGGGCGTGACGGTGTGATTTTTGGCCTCAATGCAGCGGGCAAGCCTGATGTGACTTTCGGCAACAACGGCGTGGTGTACTCAATGCCGGGCGCCAGTTTTCAATCCGTCGCCGTACAGGCAGACAAGGTACTGGTCAGCGGCATATACCAAAGAGGCGGGCTCATTGCCCGCTATACCAACCAAGGCGAGCTTGACTTGAGTTACGGCGGCTTCAATCAGGGATTTGTTTTGATTGATGGCACGGGAGGCTTTCATGTAGAACTCATTCACTTGGCCCAACAGCCTGACGGAAAGACATTGGCTGCAGGCTATATTTTCAAAGGAGAGAATGGCAGCCTGCTGGGGGCATTACCTCTCCTGTCACGCGTTAACGCAGACGGCACGCAAGACAATACGTTTAACGGAGGAAATGCCCTGGAAATATTCGTAACCGACGAATCGGACTACGGATGGCAAGCCTTGCATGTAACTTCATCACTTGACGAAAAACTTATAGTGCTGTGCCAAAAATCCAGTACAACCGTCTTACTAAGGTATATAAAGGATGGCTCTCCGGACGCCAACTTCACCGCCCCTGAACTCCAACTAATGGATTACAGCCCATCTCCTGTCATCCAGATACAACCTGACGAGAAAATATTGGTTTCCGGCTCGAGCAACGGCATCGGCGCCATTGTCCGTCTGCTGGGTTAATCGAAACCAATCACGGTGAAGAGGGAGTTATCAATCTCCCTCGTCACGTTACGGTCCAAACTACATGCGGTAGATCGGGATAATCGGCTCTCAGAACCCCTGCGGGGTCGAGCGCGCCACAATAGCCTCGACATTCAACCCCCGAGGCAAGGCGCCGTACACCCGGCCTGCCGAGCCGAGGCGGCTGGCGATGAAGGCATCGCTGACATCGCTGTTGCCCGCCTCCAGCAACAGCTTGGCCTGCAGGCCGACGGCGATGTCTTCGGTCAATTGCCGAGCGCGATACTGGATGTCGTCGGTGTCCTTGAAGGCTGTGTGCAATTGGTGGATGTGCCCGGCCAGGCGCTTGTCGCCATGGCCGTCGCCCAGTTCGCTGAACAAGACCTCCAGTACACCTGGTTCCTTGGACAGGGCACGCAACACATCCAGGCATTGCACGTTGCCGGAGCCTTCCCAGGTTGAGTTGACCGGCGCTTCACGGTACAGCCGCGGCAGGATGCTGTCTTCGACGTAGCCAGCGCCGCCCATGCATTCGGCGGCTTCGTTGATCATCCCGGGGGCGCGCTTGCAGATCCAGTACTTGCCCACCGCCGTCACCAGCCGGGCGAACTTGGCCTCATGCTCGTCATTCAAATGGTCCAGCGCCCGGCCCATGCGCAGGCTCAAGGCCAGGGCGGCCTCGCTTTCCAACGCCAGGTCAGCCAGGACGTTCTGCATCAGCGGCTGTTCGCTCAACGGCTTGCCACCGACCTTGCGGTGCGCACAGTGATGGCTGGCCTGGGTCAGCGCCTGGCGCATCAGGGCGCTGGAACCGACCATGCAATCGAAGCGGGTCATGGCCACCATCTCGATGATCGTCGGCACGCCGCGGCCTTCTTCACCGACCATCCAGGCCAGGGCGCCACGGAACTCGACTTCGCTGGAGGCGTTGGAACAGTTACCCAGCTTGTTCTTCAAGCGCTGGATGTAGAACTGATTGCGCGTGTCGTCGGGACGATGGCGCGGCAGCAGGAAACAGGTCAGGCCCTTGTCGGTCTGGGCCAAGGTGAGGAAAGCGTCGCACATCGGTGCCGAACAGAACCATTTGTGCCCCACCAGCTCATAGGCCTGGCCCGGGCCGCTGGCACCCACCGGATAGGCCTTGGTGGTGTTGGCCCGCACATCGGTGCCGCCCTGTTTTTCGGTCATCGCCATGCCCAGGGTCACCCCGGCCTTGTGGGCCATGCCGACGTTGCGCGGGTCGTACTCAGTGGCCAACACCTTCGGCAGCCAGCGCTCGGCCAGATCCGGTTGCAGGCGCAGCGCCGGCACGCTGGCGAAGGTCATGGTCAACGGGCAACCCGTACCGGCTTCGGCCTGGCTGTGCAGATAGGTCATCGATGCCCGGGCGACATGGGCGCCGGGCTGTGGATGGGCCCAAGGCAAACTCGGCAGGCCATGCTCGACGGCGGTGCGCATCAACTGGTGATAAGCGGGATGGAACTCCACCAGGTCGATGCGATGGCCGTAGCGGTCATGACTGGAAAAAACCGGTTTGTTCTGGTTGGCCAGGAAGCCCGCCTCCATCAACGGCCCGCCGGCCAGTGCCCCATACGCATCGATCCGCGCCTGCGCCCAGCCAGCCCCAAAGCGCTGCGACCACTGCTGCAACGGCAGGTCGATGCGGTACAGGTTGGCGCCATCCAGGGACGGCGGTTGATTGGTGACATCGTGGGTTTCAGCGAACTGGTGCAGGTTCATGACAGGGCTCCTCGATCGTCCAGGGATTCAGTTAAGCACCGCCTCCAGGCCGAACAAAGTGTCATATACGCCTAAATATCGGCGCTTTCACCCTGTCTCGGGCAAAGCACCCGGCGCTGGAGCGTGGCCTGCAATGCGTCGAATTTCACCGGTTTGCTCAGGTAGTCGATCAACGCGCCCGAGGGACAGCGCTCCTGCCCCAGGTTCGGGCTGACCACCAGTACCGGCAGCTCTTCGCAGCCAGACAACGCGCGGATCTGGCAGCAGACCGACACACCATCCAGCGGCGGCGACTGGCAATCGAGCAGCACCGCGTCAAAGCGCTCGCCGTGCAGCAGATCCAGCGCGGCTCGGCCACTGTCGGCGGTGCGCACCCGATAACCCAACTTGAGCAACATGCCACGCATGACCAACTGATCGATGTTGTTGTCATCCGCCAGCAGCACCGTGCAATCCTGGGGCTGGCGCGAGCCCTGGCGGCCACCGAAGGAAAACGGCGTCGGGACCGCCGCCGGCAAGGCCACGTCAAACTCCACGTCCAACTGGAACCGGCTGCCGCGACCGGGCTCGGACGTGTGGGTCAGGCGCCCGCCCAGCAGTTCCACCAGTTGCCGACAGATCGCCAGGCCCACGCCGAGACCGCCATATTCGCGGGTCATCGAGCCGTCGAGCTGGAAGAAGCGCTGGTACAAGGTCGCTTCCCCCAGGTCGGTAAAGCCGATCCCGGTGTCGATGACGGCAAACGACAACACCAGCCGATCGAGCTCCGTCGGCCGACCGCTGACGCGCAGCGCCAGGCCGCCCAACCGGGTGAACTTGATCGCGTTGTCCAGCAAGCATTCCAGGCATTGAGCCAGTTTGCCGCTGTCGCCGATCAACCGGTCCGCCAGGCCCGGGGACACGTCGACCTTGAAATCCAGGCCCTTGGCCGCGGCATTGGCGCCGAACTGCACCTGCAGCGCATCGATCACCCCACGCAAGCTGAACGGCGCCGGATAGACCTTGAGCTTGCCGGCCTGCAACTCGGTGAGGGTGAGGATGCCATTGACCATGCGCATCATGTCCCGCGCCGATCCGGCGGCGGTCTGTTGATACTGGGTCAGCTCCTCGTTCATCTCGACGGTTTCCATCAACTCCAGGGAACCGATCACGCCATTCATCGGCGTGCGCAGTTCGTGGGTCAAGGTGGCGAGGAATTCATCCTTGAGCTTGTTGCCGTGGGCCAGTTGCTGGTTGAGCACTTCGAGTTTCTGCCCGGCGTCCAACAAGGTCTGGGCCTGCTGTTCGCGCATGGCATTGATGCGGTCGGCCAAGGCCAGGGACAACAGCGCCACTTCGATGGCCGAGCCGATCTGGCTGGCGTACATGGTCAGGAAGACGTTCGGCAGGTAGCCCAGCACCATCAAGGTATTGACGATGCCCCCCAGCAGAAACGCCGACCAGGCAATGATGAAATAACGCGCCACCCGCAGGCCACGCCACCAGGCGAACAGCCCCGCGGCAAAGATTGCCACCGTGAACACCAGCGCCAACGCCGTCGCCAGGCGCAGGGCCAGGGCATAGCTGGTCATCAGCGACAGGCTGATGACCACGGCGCTGTAGCCGATCAGTGCCAGCAGCATGCGGTCCATCCAGCGGCCATGCCGGGCGGTTTGCAGGAAGCTGCGGGCGAACTGGCTGCCAAACAGCCCCGCGCAGCCGATGAAGAACGGCGTCGCGGCGTTGGCCCACCAGGGGTTGTCCGGCCAGAAGTACTCCACGGCGGCACCGTTGACCGACAACTGGTACAGGCCGAACGAGGCGATGTAGAAGATGTAGTAGAGGTAGCTGGTATCGCGCACGCTCAGGTAGATGAACAGGTTGTACACCAGCATCCCCAGCAGCACGCCGTAAATGATGCCCAGCACATACAGGCGCACCGGCTGTTGCTCGAGGTACGCAGTGCTCGACCACAGCGTCATCGGCGCCTGGATCGAACCCTGGCTTTGCAGGCGCAAATAGACGGTCTGTTGCTGTTCGGGTTTGAACGCCAGGCTGAACAGGTAATTGTTCTGGCGGATCTCGCGGCTGGCGAACGGCAACGCATCACCGGTCTGGCGAACCAGGCGATAAGTCCCCGCCGCGTCGGGCAGGTACAAGTCGAGGTGGTCCAGCGGCGGGTATGCCAACTCCAGCAGCCAGGTGCGCTGGGCGCCCGGATTGTCGGGACGATAGTGCAGGTCGATTTTCAACCAGAAGGCTGATCGCGAGTAACCGGCGTTCAGCGTGGCTTCGTCGTGGGGCTTGAAGGCACCCGCCGCGGACTGGGCCAGGACCTCATCCAGGGTGGCCGTGCCGCCCGCGTCCTCGAACACTTGCAAGGCATGGCCCAAGGGCAGGCTTTGGGTGAACTCATCGAATTCCAGGGCACTTGCCAGAGGGGACAAGCACAGCAGTAACATCAGCAAATAGCGCATTTAAGCCCCAGCGTGGCCTGTCCGGTTGAGTCAGGAAGCCCCCCATTCCCTGAGTAGACGTAAAACCGGCATTACCTGATATGTGTTGGATCCATCTCTAGCATAGCCGCTGATGGCCAATTTGCACCATTGAAATTTTTCCCACAGAAGGCTCTAGAACAGGCATTTCAGAGCAAAGCATTGAGATAGAGCTGTTGCTTTGGTCAGAAAGGAATCTTGAACGATGACTCACCGTGGCGAGGGAGCTTGCTCCCGCTCGGGCGCGAAGCGGCCGCCTGGTATCGGGAGGCGCTTCGCACCTCAGCGGGAGCAAGCTCCCTCGCCACGATGAGCCGGGCCTTGCCATCACAGGCAGCGTACAAATCCTCTGACTCCCGCCACCGATAAAACAGGTTTGGTGGTAAGCTCGCGTACCATGAATATCTACAGCTCTCGCCCCGTTGTCCTCTGTCTCTCCGGCCACGATCCCAGTGGTGGCGCCGGTTTGCAGGCAGATATCGAAGCCCTGCTCGCCCAGGGCTGTCATGCCGCCCCGGCCGTTACCGCATTGACCGTGCAAGACACCGTCAACGTCAGCGATTTCCGCGTGCTCGATCGCCAGTGGGTGCTGGCGCAAGCCAATGCCGTGCTCAACGATTCGCCGGTAGCGGCGGTCAAGCTGGGGATGCTCGGCTCACTGGAAATGGTCGACACGGTGGTCGAACTGCTCCAGGCCCACCCGCATCTGCCGATGGTCTGCGACCCGGTGCTGCGCGCCGGCGGTGGCGGGCGCCTGGGCAAGGATGAAGTCGGCTACGCCATGCGCGAACGCCTGCTGCCCCTGGCAATCATCGCCACCCCCAACCTGCCTGAAGCACGCATCCTCGCCGAACTGCCCGAGGGCAGCGCCGACGCGTGCGCGGAAAAACTGCTGCCCTTCGTCAAACACCTGTTGATCACCGGCGGTCACGGCGACGAACATGAAGTCCATAATCGCCTGTACAGCCGCGATGGCCGCCGTGAAACCTTTACCTGCCAGCGCTTGCCCGGCAGCTACCACGGCTCCGGCTGCACCCTGGCCAGCGCCCTGGCCGGTCGGCTGGCCCAGGGCGAACAACTCGCCAGCGCCGTCAAGACAGCGCTGGATTACACCTGGCGCACCTTGCGCGATGCCGAACAACTGGGCAAAGGCCAGTTCGTGCCGCGTCGGTTGCCGCTGGATTTCTGCTCGTAGCACCGGAGGCCTGTGGAATGAAATTACGTGGCCTGTACGCCGTCACCGATAGCCAACTGCTGGCCGGCAAGTTCCTCGCTTATGTCGAAGCGGCGCTGGAAGGTGGCGTGACCCTGCTGCAATACCGCGACAAAAGCAGCGACGAAGCCCGCCGCCTGCGGGAGGCCGAAGCCCTGCGCAACCTGTGCGAGCGCTACAAGACCCAATTGATCATCAATGACGACGCCGAACTGGCCGCGCGCCTGGGCGTCGGTGTGCACCTGGGCCAGACCGATGGCCCGCTGGCGCCAGTGCGGGCGCTGCTCGGGCACAAGGCGATCGTCGGCGCCACCTGCCACGCCAGCCTGGCCCTGGCCGAACAGGCCGCCAGCGAAGGCGCCAGTTATGTCGCGTTCGGGCGCTTTTTCAACTCCCACACCAAGCCCGGCGCCCCCAGCGCAAACCTTGAACTGCTCGAACAGGTGCGCATCAAACTGCATATTCCGGTGTGCGCCATCGGCGGCATCACCCTGGAGAACGCCGCCCCGCTGGTGGCCCACGGGGTCGACCTGCTGGCGGTGGTCCACGGCCTGTTCGGCGCCGACAGCAGCGCTGAAGTGACGCGCCGCGCCCGCGCCTTCAACGAGCTGCTGCAGATCAAATAGTCCATTTTTCGTTTTCGAGAGCCCAACCATGTCCCGTTCCGAAACCCTGTTTGCCAACGCCCAGAAACACATCCCCGGCGGCGTGAACTCGCCTGTTCGTGCGTTCAAGAGCGTCGGCGGCACCCCGCTGTTCTTCAAGCACGCCGAAGGCGCGTACGTCACCGACGAAGACGACAAGCGTTATGTGGACTACGTCGGCTCCTGGGGCCCGATGATCCTCGGCCACAGCCATCCGGACGTGCTGGATGCGGTGCGCAAGCAATTGGTTCACGGCCTGTCCTACGGCGCCCCGACCGCGATGGAAACCGAGATGGCCGACCTGGTCTGCTCGATCGTGCCGTCGATGGAAATGGTGCGCATGGTCAGCTCCGGTACCGAGGCGACCATGAGTGCGATCCGCCTGGCACGGGGCTACACCGGTCGCGACAGCATCATCAAGTTCGAAGGCTGCTACCACGGTCACTCCGACAGCCTGCTGGTCAAGGCCGGCTCCGGCGCACTGACCCAGGGCGTACCGAGCTCGGCCGGTGTGCCGGCGGCGTTCGCCAAACACACCCTGACCCTGCCGTTCAATGACCTTGAAGAAGTCGAGAAGATGCTCGGCGAAGTCGGCCAGGAAGTGGCGTGCATCATTGTCGAGCCGGTGGCCGGCAACATGAACTGCGTGCCGCCGGCGCCGGGTTTCCTCGAAGGCCTGCGCAGCCTGTGCGACCAGCATGGCGTGGTGTTGATTTTCGATGAAGTGATGACCGGCTTCCGCGTGGCCCTCGGCGGCGCCCAGGCCCATTACGGCGTCACGCCGGACCTGAGCACCTTCGGCAAGATCATCGGCGGCGGCATGCCGGTCGGCTGTTTCGGCGGCAAGCGCGCCATCATGGAATGCATCGCACCGCTGGGCCCGGTTTACCAGGCCGGCACGCTGTCGGGCAACCCGTTGGCCATGGCCGCCGGCCTGACCACCCTGCGCCTGATCAGCCGCCCGGGCTTCCACGCCGAACTCACCGACTACACCACTCGCCTGCTCGACGGCCTGCAGATCCGCGCCGATGCGGCGGGTATTCCCTTCGTGACCACCCAGGCCGGCGGCATGTTCGGCCTGTATTTCAGTGGCGCCGATGACATCGTCACCTTCGAAGACGTCATGGCCAGCGATGCCGACCGGTTCAAGCGCTTCTTCCACCTGATGCTCGACGGCGGTGTATACCTGGCCCCGAGTGCGTTCGAAGCCGGCTTCACCTCCATCGCCCATGGCGAGACCGAGCTGAAGATCACCTTCGATGCGGCCGAACGGGCCTTCGCGGCATTGAAGTAAGCCTGTGGATAACTGACGCTGGCTGAAGCTGGCGTCAGTGATTGCTGACAACCCCCCGCCCTTTTCCTACGTATTTATGCCCGAAGCTGCTATTAGCATTCCCGTGCAGCAGAAAAACGAGTAAAGACTTTGTAAGGATGGCCCCGCTTATTTCATAATGCGCGCTTATTGGATCCCCCGGAGGGTCCGCGCGCCCCTCAGAGGTAAGTCGATTCCCATGAACCGCACCGGCCGCACCCTTGCCTTGGGCTGCCTGTTGCTCCTTCAGCCGCTGCTGGCGAATGCACAGGCAGGCGGCAACTCGTTGTTGATCCCGGCGCTGGGCCGTTGCACGCTCAATACCCAGCCACAAGATCTCGCACCGGCACTCGACGCCTGTCAGAAAGCGGCGGACGCAGGTGATGCACAAGCGCAATACGAGTTGGGCGAGTTCTACTACGAAGGCAAGGCTGCACCCCGCGACCTCAAGCAGGCCCTCAACTACTTCGAAAAAGCTTCGCTGCAAGGCCATGCCCAGGCGCAATTCAAGCTCGGCGGCATGTTCTTCCATGGCGAAGGCGTGCCGGCCAACAACGTCCAGGCCTACATTGTCTTGAAGATGGCCGCGGTCAACGGCGCCGAAGATGCCCTGGACACCGCCGACGAAGTCGCCGAGCAGATGCCCCGCGACGAGTTGGAAGTGGCGACCCAGGTGCTGGGCCAGATCTTTCGCAAATACCTGATGGAATTGCAGAACGCCGATGGGCGTACGCCTTTTTCGCCGCTACCCTGAATCCGCCGCAGGCCCCTGTGGCGAGGGAGCTTGCTCCCGCTGGAGTGCGAAGCGCTCCCAGAAATCCTAGGGCCGCTGCGCAGCCCAGCGGGAGCAAGCTCCCTCGCCACAGAGGACTGCGCTCAGGTTTACTTCTCAGGCATCGGCATCGGAAACGGCATCACGTTGCCAACCGCGCCACGGGCTTCGCTGATTTTCGGCGTGCCCAGGCGTTCGACTTCGTCGATGCGCACGATCGAATGCATCGGCACGAAACTGCGTACCACGCCTTCGAACTGCGCCTTGAGCTTTTCTTCGCTCGGATCGACGACCACTTGCGTGCGCTCGCCAAAGACGAACTCTTCCACTTCCAGGAAGCCCCACAGATCACTTTGATAGATCTGCTTGGCGTACATTTCGAACACCTGGCCCTGGTTGAGGAAAATCACCTTGTAGATTGGAGCTTCACGTTTGGTCATGGCTGGCGAAACACATCGGCGGGTAAAAATGAGGGCGCGAACTATAGCATAGCCACTGCTCGCACAGCGGTAGGAACCGGGGGACTTGTTCCCTATAATGCGCGGTTCTTTGAATCACGTGATGACTCCGTCCATGGCCAAGAAGCTTTACATCGAAACCCACGGTTGCCAGATGAACGAGTACGACAGCTCGCGCATGGTCGATCTGCTGGGTGAACACCAGGCCCTGGAAGTCACCGCCCGCGCCGAAGACGCGGACGTGATCCTGCTCAATACCTGCTCGATCCGCGAGCGCGCCCAGGACCGGGTGTATTCCCAACTGGGTCGCTGGCGCGAGCTGAAGCTGGCCAACCCGGAAATGGTCATCGCCGTGGGCGGTTGCGTGGCCAGCCAGGAAGGCGCGGCCATTCGTGATCGTGCCCCGTACGTGGACGTGGTCTTCGGCCCGCAGACCTTGCACCGCCTGCCGGAGATGATCGACGCCGCGCGCGCGACCAAGCTGCCGCAAGTGGATGTCTCGTTTCCGGAAATCGAAAAATTCGACCACCTGCCCGAACCGCGCATCGACGGCCCAAGCGCCTATGTGTCGGTGATGGAAGGCTGCAGCAAGTACTGCACGTTCTGCGTGGTGCCCTATACCCGCGGCGAGGAAGTCAGCCGACCGTTCGACGACGTGATCGCCGAGATCATCCACCTGGCGGAAAACGGCGTGCGCGAAGTGACCCTGCTGGGGCAGAACGTCAACGGCTATCGCGGCCTGACCCATGACGGGCGCCTGGCGGACCTCGCCGAGCTGATCCGCGTGGTGGCGGCGGTGGACGGCATCGACCGCATCCGCTACACCACGTCCCATCCGCTGGAGTTCTCCGACAGCCTGATCCAGGCCCACGCCGAGGTTCCCGAGCTGGTCAAGCACCTGCATTTGCCTGTGCAATCGGGCTCCGACCGGATCCTCGCCGCCATGAAGCGCAACCACACGGCGCTGGAGTACAA
Organism: Pseudomonas sp. NFACC56-3; assembly: GCF_900100025.1. NCBI lineage: Bacteria > Pseudomonadati > Pseudomonadota > Gammaproteobacteria > Pseudomonadales > Pseudomonadaceae > Pseudomonas > Pseudomonas sp. NFACC56-3. Next base: position 62,287 of record NZ_FMTK01000021.1, read on the forward strand.
ATCCAAGTTGCGCAAGTTGCGCGCGGCAGTGCCGGGCATCTGCATCAGCTCGGACTTTATCGTCGGTTTCCCCGGCGAAACCGAGAAAGACTTCCAGCAGACCATGAAGCTGATCGAAGACGTGGGCTTCGACTTCTCCTATTCCTTCGTCTACAGCCAGCGCCCTGGAACCCCGGCGGCCGACCTGGCGGACGACACCCCGGAAGAACTGAAAAAAGAACGGCTCAACGCCTTGCAACATCGCCTCAACCAGCAAGGCTTCGAGATCAGCCGACAAATGGTCGGCTCCGTCCAGCGGATTCTGGTGACCGATTATTCGAAAAAAGACCCTGGCGAGCTGCAAGGACGTACCGAAAACAACCGCATCGTCAATTTCCGTTGCGACACGCCGGCCCTGATCGGCCAGTTCGCCGATGTGCACATCGACGCCGCGCAACCGCACTCCCTGCGGGGTTCGCTGATCCAGTAACCCCGTACTTCCTGTGGGAGCGAGCTTGCTCGCGATAGCGGCGTGACAGTCAATACTCATGTTGAATGTGAGCCCCTCATCGCGAGCAAGCTCGCTCCCACAGTGAATCGTGCCAAGCCTTGTGATCGGATTCGCCTGTTTAAGAGCTTTCGCACCCAGCCTACTGGCGCTATCCTTGGTTTCATCTCAATTGCCCCTGGGCGGCTAAAAACGACCTTGAACGCACCCATCGAACCACATCGCTTTATTCTCGAGCCCTTTGAGGCTCGCCGCTTCGCCAATCTGTGCGGGCAATTCGACGAGCACCTGCGCTTGATCGAACAGCGCCTGGCCATCGAGATCCGCAACCGCGGAAACCAGTTCGAGCTGATCGGCGAACCCAAGCACACCACCTCCGCGGAAAACCTGCTGCGACGTCTCTACCGGGAAACCAAGGGGAGCGAGCTGTCGCCGGATACGGTCCACCTGTTCCTGCAGGAATCGGCTGTCGAAGAACTCGACAACCACGCCCCGTCGGAACCTGCCGTGGCCCTGCGCACGAAAAAAGGCATGATTCGCCCGCGCGGCTTGAATCAGCAGCGCTACGTGAAGGAAATCCTGGGCAACGACATCAACTTCGGCATCGGCCCGGCCGGCACCGGCAAGACCTACCTGGCCGTGGCCTGCGCCGTCGATGCGCTGGAGCGCGAACAGGTGCGGCGCATCCTGCTGGTGCGACCGGCGGTCGAAGCGGGTGAAAAACTCGGCTTCCTGCCTGGCGACCTGGCCCAGAAGATCGACCCGTACCTGCGCCCGCTCTATGACGCGCTGTATGAGATGCTCGGCTTCGAATACGTCGCCAAGCTGATCGAGCGGCAGGTCATCGAGGTCGCGCCGCTGGCCTACATGCGCGGTCGCACCCTGAACAACAGCTTCATCATCCTCGACGAAAGCCAGAACACCACGGTCGAGCAGATGAAAATGTTCCTGACCCGGATCGGCTTCGGCTCCACCGCTGTCATCACCGGGGACATCACCCAGGTCGACCTGCCCCGTGGCACCAAGTCCGGGCTGAACCATGTGATCCAGGTCCTCAAGGACGTGCCAGGCATCAGCTTCACGCACTTCATGCCCAAGGACGTCGTGCGCCATCCGTTGGTACAGCGCATTGTCGAAGCCTACGAGCGTTTCGAGCATCGCGAGGCCGACGAAGCGCCCGAAGGCAAAGGCAACCGCCACAATGCTTGAACTCGACCTGCAGGTGGCCAGCGAATGCGCCGCCCCCAGCGAAGCCCAGTTCCGCCAATGGTGCGAACTGGCCCTGCGCCAGCGCAGCGCCGACTCGGAGCTGACGATCCGCCTGGTGGACGAGCCCGAAGGCCGCGAGCTGAACCACACCTGGCGGCAGAAGGACTACGCCACCAACGTGCTGTCGTTTCCCGCCGATGTGCCCGACGAGCTGCTCGACATCCCGCTGCTGGGCGACCTGGTGATCTGCGTCCCGGTGGTGGAGCGTGAAGCGGCGGAACAAGACAAGCCCCCTGAAGCCCACTGGGCCCATCTGGTGATTCACGGCTGCTTGCATCTACTGGGTTACGACCATATAGAAGATGACGAAGCCGAAGAAATGGAAACACTGGAACGGACGTTGCTTGCAGAGCTGGGTCATCCCGACCCCTACGCCGGCGACGAACACTGATACATCAACTGTAACGACAAAGGATTCAGAGTAATCGCTATGAGCGAAGATCGATCGAGCAACGGGCAGAAGTCATGGCTGGGCAAGCTCACCCAGGCTTTTGCCCATGAGCCGAAAAACCGCCAGGAGCTGCTGGAGCTGCTGCGCGATGCACACCAGAACAAATTGCTGGACAGCGAAGCGCTGGCCATCGTCGAAGGCGCCATCCAGGTCGCTGACCTGCAAGTGCGGGACATCATGGTCCCGCGCTCGCAAATGGTCAGCATCAAGGCGACCCAGACCCCGCGTGAATTCCTGCCCGCCGTGGTCGACTCCGCTCACTCGCGCTACCCGGTCGTTGGCGAGAGCCATGACGACGTCATGGGCGTACTGCTGGCCAAGGACCTGCTACCGCTGATCCTTCAGGAGAACGGCGACAGCTTCAACATCAAGGACCTGCTGCGCCCGGCCACCTTCGTGCCCGAGTCCAAGCGCCTGAACGTGCTGCTGCGTGAATTCCGCGCCAACCACAACCACATGGCCATCGTCATCGACGAATACGGCGGCGTGGCCGGCCTGGTCACCATCGAAGACGTACTCGAGCAGATCGTCGGCGACATCGAGGACGAGCACGATGTCGAGGAAGACAGCTACATCAAGCCGCTGCCCAGCGGCGACTTCCTGATCAAGGCCCTGACGCCGATCGAGAACTTCAACGAGTTCTTCGACAGTCAATTCTCCGACGATGAGTTCGACACTGTCGGCGGCTTGGTGATGAGTGCTTTCGGGCACCTGCCCAAGCGCAACGAAACCACGGAAATCGGCTCCTGGCGCTTCCGCATCCTCAATGCCGACAGCCGCCGGATTCACTTGCTGCGCCTGTCACCCATTGGCCGATAACCCCTGCGAGACCCGCTAAGGATATACATGCGCTGGATAACCCGCCCCGGCTGGCCCGGTAACCTGCTGGCCGTGGCGGCCGGTGCGATCACCACCCTGGCCCTGGCGCCGTTCGACCTCTGGCCGCTGGCCTTGCTGGCGGTAGGCTTGTTCTATGCCGGGCTGCGCGAGCTTTCGCCACGCCAGGCCCTGGGCCGTGGCTGGTGTTTCGGTTTTGGCCTGTTTGGCGCCGGCACCAGTTGGATCTACGTCAGCATCCATAACTTCGGCGGCGCCTCGGTGCTGCTCGCCGGGCTGTTGATGCTGCTGTTCATCGCCGCCATCGCCTGGTTCTTCGCCCTGCCCGCCTGGCTGTGGGCGCGCTGGCTGCGCCGCAACGAGGCGCCCTTGGCCGATGCCCTGGCGTTCGCCGCGCTGTGGCTGGGCCAGGAAGCCTTCCGCGGCTGGTTCCTCACCGGGTTCCCGTGGCTGTATTCCGGTTACAGCCAGCTCGACGGCCCCCTGGCCGGCCTCGCGCCGCTGGGCGGGATGTGGCTGATCTCCTTCACCCTGGCCCTGACCGCCGCGCTGTTGTACAACGCGCCCCGGCTGATCCGCGGCGCCCGCAAAGGTTTTATTGCCGCGGGCGTGCTGCTGTTGATCGGCCCGTGGGTGGCCGGCATGGCCCTCAAGGGGCATGCCTGGACCAGCCCCTCGGGCGACCCGCTGAGCGTCGCGGCGATCCAGGGCAACATCGAACAAAGCATGAAGTGGGACCCCGAGCAGCTCAACGCGCAGTTGGCGCTGTACCGCGACATGAGCTTCGCCTCCAAGCGCGTCGACCTGCTGATCTGGCCGGAAACCGCGGTGCCGGTGCTCAAGGAATCCGCCCAGGGCTATCTGGACATGATGGGCAGTTTCGCCGCCGAGCGGCATTCAGCGTTGATCACCGGTGTGCCGATTCGCCAATGGGTGCGTCACGAGAAGCGTTACTACAACGGCATCACCGTGACCGGCGAAGGCGACGGTACCTACTTGAAGCAAAAACTCGTGCCGTTTGGCGAATACGTGCCGCTACAAGACATCCTGCGCGGCCTGATCGCCTTCTTCGACCTGCCCATGTCGGACTTCGCCCGGGGCCCGGCCGACCAGCCGTTGCTGCAAGCCAAGGGTTACCAGATCGCCCCGTTCATCTGCTATGAAGTGGTCTACCCGGAATTCGCCGCCAGCCTCTCGGCGCGCAGCGACCTGCTGCTGACCATCAGCAACGACACCTGGTTCGGCACCTCGATCGGCCCGCTGCAACACCTGCAAATGGCCCAGATGCGCGCCCTGGAAGCCGGCCGCTGGATGATCCGCGCCACCAACAACGGCGTGACCGGCCTGATCAACCCCTTTGGCCAGATCACCGCACAGATCCCGCAATTCGAGCGCGGCATCCTGTATGGCGAAGTGGTGCCGATGCACGACCTGACCCCGTACCTGCAATGGCGCTCGTGGCCGCTGATCATCTTGTGCGTGTTGCTGCTGGGCTGGGCATTGGTGGCGAGCCGGATGGCCAAGACGGTCTAAAGCCTTTAGGAAGCACTTGTGGCGAGGGAGCTTGCTCCCGCTGGAGTGCGAAGCGCTCCCAGAAATTTTGGGGCCGCTGCGCAGCCCAGCGGGAGCAAGCTCCCTCGCCACAACTATGTTCAGCCCACACATTTCGTATGCTCAGCGATAAAACACCAAATACCCCAACAACCCCATCGCCTCATTCATCAACTGCCCGGACTGCCAGATAGACTTGAACTCCGGCATCCAGCCGCCCAGTGGCCGGGCGTTGTCCGGGCCCAGGAAGCCGACAGGCGCAGGCACCACTTCAAATCCCGACCGCTCGAAACTCATCACCGCACGCGGCATGTGCCATGCCTGGGTCACCACCACAACCCGCTTGATGCCTTCCGGCAGCAGGATTTCGGCACTCATCCGGGCGTTTTCCCAGGTCGTACGGCTGCGCTCTTCCTGCCAGCGGACGGTGACGCCGAAGTCGTCCCGCATCGAATCGGCCATCAACTTCGCTTCACTGGGTGGGGTGCCATAGTGCAAGCCGCCGGTCGTCAGCACGGGCAAGCCCGAAGCCTTGGCCAGTCGCGCCGCATAACGCTGGCGTTCGAGGCCGACACCGGTGGGCTGGTCGGAACCCCAGGCCAGGTCACCGCGCTCGCGACCGGAACCCAGCACCACGATGGCGTCGGCACGCTGGGCCAGAGTCGCCCATTCGCTGCGCGGCAACGGCGCTTCACGCTCCAGTGCCTTGGCGCTCCACTGCACCACCACCGGCAGGCTCATCAGCCAGAAGCCCCCCAGGCCCACGGCGAAACACAGGCGAGCCAGGCGCGGCCGCGACTGGCGCCACCACCAGGCAAGGGCCAACAGCAGCAAGAGAATGCCGGGCGGCAATAACAGTTGTTTGATGAAATAGCGAAACGGCATCGGGCATCTCCATAGATGCCCGAAGCCTAGGTGGGTTGACGCAAAGCGACAACAGATTCGAAAAAATCTTGAATCGAAAAAAGCACACGCGTGAATCCGGCGTTACTTGAACTGCAGTGACCGGACCTTTACAGCATCCTTGTCAGGCGTCCGGTCCTTGAGCCATACAACCTTGGCCGAACGGGGCGCATCGAGACGCTTGATTACCTGGGCCCCACTGGCGGGGGGCTGATGTCCGGCCTGTTCGAGGTAAGCCTCGACCAGTTCGAACTCTGCGGGGCTCAAGCCACGCAGTTCCAGCTCTGCCGGACGCTCATCACGCAAGCGACCGGCGGTTCTTGCAGCGTCCAGGGCGACCCCGAGACGATCGATCAGTTTTTCATACAACTCAGGTGTAGCGACTTTTCGTTGTGATTCAACCATCCCTCACCTCATTGAAGATAAGACTCACTCCCCATTGAGAAGCTTAGCTTCGCTGGGCAAACCGGCAGGACGCCGCGACCAACGGCCCTGGACACGGGTTCGCGCCAGCGATCGTCGATGGCCAGCACGCAATCAGGGTTTCCCTCGGTAGAGCGCGGTCATGTATGCTACGGCGCTTCCTGTAACTCCACTTCCAGCTTGGCTGGGCATCGAAAACGCCGCATTCGGCGTCGTCTGCGTCCAGTATGGCCACGAAGAGGATTGGGCCACCCCATTCAGTACAAAAGTAGCCATGCACGAACACTACCAGCCCCGTGAAATCGAAGCCGCCGCCCAGTCGTTCTGGGACGAGCAAAAGTCCTTTGAAGTCAGTGAACAGCCAGGCAAGGAAACTTACTACTGCCTGTCGATGTTCCCTTACCCCAGCGGCAAGCTGCACATGGGGCACGTGCGCAACTACACCATCGGCGACGTGATCTCCCGCTACCAGCGCATGCAAGGCAAGAACGTCCTGCAACCCATGGGTTGGGACGCCTTCGGCATGCCGGCGGAAAACGCCGCGATGAAGAACAACGTGGCCCCCGCCAAGTGGACCTACGAAAACATCGCCTACATGAAGACCCAGCTGCGCAGCCTGGGCCTGGCGGTGGACTGGTCCCGCGAAGTGACCACCTGCAAGCCGGACTACTATCGCTGGGAACAATGGCTGTTCACCCGTCTGTTCGAAAAAGGCGTGATCTACCGCAAGAACGGCACCGTGAACTGGGACCCGGTGGACCAGACCGTACTGGCCAACGAACAAGTGATCGACGGCCGCGGCTGGCGCTCCGGCGCGCTGATCGAAAAGCGCGAGATCCCGATGTACTACTTCAAGATCACCGCCTACGCGGATGAACTCCTGGAGAGTCTCGACGAACTGACCGGTTGGCCCGAGCAGGTCAAGACCATGCAGCGCAACTGGATCGGCAAGTCCCGGGGCATGGAAGTGCAGTTCCCGTATGACGTCGCCTCCATTGGCGAAGCCGGCACCCTGAAAGTCTTTACCACCCGTCCGGACACGCTGATGGGCGCCACCTATGTGGCCGTGGCCGCCGAGCATCCGCTGGCCACCCTGGCGGCACAGAACAACCCCGAGCTGCAGGCGTTCATCGCCGAATGCAAGGGCGGCAGCGTCGCCGAAGCCGATGTCGCCACTCAAGAGAAGAAGGGCCTGGCGACGTCGTTGTTCGTCGAGCACCCGCTCACCGGCGAGAAGCTGCCGGTGTGGGTCGCCAACTACGTGCTGATGCACTACGGCGACGGCGCGGTGATGGCCGTGCCGGCCCACGACGAACGTGATTTCGAATTCGCCCACAAGTACAACCTGCCGGTCAAACCGGTGGTGCGCACCAGCGCCGGCGACCAGACTCCGGCACCGTGGCAGGACGCCTATGGCGAACACGGCGAACTGATCAACTCCGGCGAGTTCAACGGCCTGGACTTCGCAGGTGCATTCGATGCCATCGAAGTCGCCCTGATCAAGAAGAACCTCGGTGCCTCGCGCACCCAGTTCCGCCTGCGGGACTGGGGCATCAGCCGCCAGCGCTACTGGGGCTGCCCGATCCCGATCGTGCATTGCGACACCTGCGGTGACGTACCGGTGCCGGAAGACCAACTGCCCGTGGTCCTGCCGGAAGACGTCGTGCCCGACGGCGCCGGCTCGCCCCTGGCACGCATGCCCGAGTTCTACGAGTGCAGCTGCCCGAAATGCGGCGCACCGGCCAAGCGTGAAACCGACACCATGGACACCTTCGTCGAGTCCTCCTGGTATTACGCGCGCTACGCCTCGCCGCACTATGAAGGCGGCCTGGTGGAAAAGTCCGCGGCCGACCACTGGTTGCCGGTGGACCAGTACATCGGCGGCATCGAACACGCCATTCTTCACCTGCTCTATGCACGTTTCTTCCACAAGCTGATGCGTGACGAAGGCCTGGTGAGCTCCAACGAGCCGTTCAAGAACCTGCTGACCCAAGGCATGGTGATCGCCGAGACTTACTATCGTCGCGAAGCCAACGGTGCCTACACCTGGTTCAACCCGAGCGACGTCGAGCTCGAACGCGACAGCAAAGCCAAGGTCATCAGCGCCAGGCTGATCGCCGACGGCCTGCCGGTGGAAATCGGCGGCACCGAGAAAATGGCCAAATCGAAGAACAACGGCGTCGACCCACAATCGATGATCGACCAGTTCGGCGCGGACACCTGCCGCCTGTTCATGATGTTCGCCTCGCCACCTGACATGAGCGCGGAATGGTCCGACTCGGGCGTCGAGGGCTCGCACCGCTTCCTCAAGCGCGTCTGGCGCCTGGCCCAGGCCCACATCACCCAGGGCCTGCCGGGCAAACTGGACGTCGCCGGCCTGAACGATGAGCAGAAAGCCGTTCGTCGCTCGATTCACCTGGCCATCAAGCAGGCCAGCCACGACGTCGGTCAGAACCACAAATTCAACACCGCCATCGCCCAGGTGATGACGCTGATGAACGTGCTGGAAAAAGCCGCGCAAGGCACCGAGCAGGATCGCGCGCTGATTCACGAAGGCCTGGAAGCCGTGACGCTGCTGCTGGCGCCGATCACCCCGCACATCAGCCACGAGCTGTGGAATCGACTGGGTCACGCCGACCCGGTGATCGACGCTCGCTGGCCGGTGGTGGACGAAACCGCGCTGGTGCAGGACAGCCTGACCCTGGTCATCCAGGTCAACGGCAAGCTGCGCGGCCAGATCGAAATGCCGGCCGCCGCCACACGTGAAGAAGTCGAAACCGCTGCGCGGGCCAATGAAAACGTGCTGCGCTTTGTCGATGGCCTGACGATTCGCAAAGTGATCGTCGTGCCCGGCAAGCTGGTCAACATCGTCGCAAGCTAATTGGATCGGGCGCGAGGCTCAAGCCTGGCGCCGAATACAACCTGCGGGGTCGCATGGTCGACCCCCATAGGGTTCAAGGGGAGCAACAAGATGATCAAACGTAATCTGCTGGTAGTGGGCCTGGCGGTCCTGTTGAGCGCCTGCGGCTTCCAACTGCGCGGCACCGGCACCACCGAGCTGGCGATCAAGGAACTGGACCTCAGCGCACGGGACGCCTATGGCGAAACCGTGAAAATGCTGCGCCAGACCCTGGAAAACAGCGGTGTGAAAGTCTACAACGGCGCACCGTACAAGCTGGTGCTGGCCAGTGAACAGCAAAGCCAGCGCAGCCTGAGCTACGCCGGCGCCGGTCGTTCGGCCGAGTACGAACTGACCAACGTGCTGAACTATGAGATCCACGGCCAGAACGACCTGACACTGCTGGACGACAAGCTCCAGGTGCAAAAGGTCTACCTGCACGACGGCAACAACATCACCGGTTCCGAGCAGGAATCGATCGAAGTGCGCGGCGAAATGCGTCGTGAGCTCGTACAAAGGATGATGCTGCGCCTGCAGCAGCTGAGCCCGGCCCAACTGGACCAGTTGCAACAGACCGCCAACGCCAAGGCCAAGGCCGAGGCCGAAGCCCTGGAAGCGGCGCGCAAGGCTGAAGCGGAAACCCCGCAGCAGTCGCCGATGCAGATCCCGGCTGAATAAGCCTTGCGGGGCGCTCCAGCGCCCCGCTCGCTTTCTCTTATGAAGCTCGCTCCCGCCCAACTCGGCAAACACCTGCAAGGCGCCCTCGCGCCGGTCTACGTCATCAGTGGCGATGACCCGCTGCTGTGCCAGGAAGCCGCCGACGCCATCCGCACCGCTGCACGCCAGCAAGGTTTCGACGAGCGCCAGGTCTTCGCCGCCGACGCCAGTTTCGACTGGGGCACGCTGCTGCAGGCCGGGGCGAGCATGTCGTTGTTCGCCGAAAAACGCCTGCTGGAACTGCGCTTGCCCTCCGGCAAACCGGGGGACAAGGGCGCCGCTGCGCTGATCGAATATTGCTCACGCCCGGCCGAGGACACGGTGCTGCTCATCAGCTTGCCGAAACTCGACGGCAGCGCGCAGAAGACCAAATGGGGCAAGGCCTTGGTCGAAGGCCAGCAGACCCAGTTCGTGCAGATCTGGCCGGTGGATGTCAGCCAGTTGCCCAGCTGGATCCGCCAACGCCTGTCCCAGGCCGGCCTCTCGGCCAGCCAGGACGCGCTGGAGCTGATTGCCGCCCGGGTCGAAGGCAACCTGCTGGCCGCCGCCCAGGAAATCGAAAAACTCAAGCTGATGGCCGAAGGCGGGCAGATCACCGTGGAAACGGTGCAGGCTGCCGTGGCCGACAGTGCGCGCTTCGATGTCTTCGGCCTGACCGATGCGATCCTCAACGGTGAAGCCGCCCATGCCCTGCGCATGCTCGAAGGCCTGCGGGGCGAAGGCGTCGAGCCGCCGGTGATCCTCTGGGCCCTGGCCCGGGAGTTGCGCCTGCTGGCCAACCTGTCCCTGCAATACAGCCAGGGCGTACCGCTGGACAAAGCCTTCAGCCAGGCCCGCCCGCCCGTCTGGGACAAGCGCAAACCCCTGATGAGCAAGGCCCTGCAACGCTATTCGGCATCGCGCTGGGCGCAATTGCTGCTCGAAGCCCAGCGCATCGATGCGCAGATCAAGGGCCAGGCCGCCGGCTCGCCGTGGATGAGCCTGAGTCGGTTGTCGTTGTTGATGGCCGGGCAGCGATTGCCCCTACCTGCCGAGTAAACACCCTCGCCACAAAAGCGTTACTTCAGGCGACACTTTCGCTTGGATGAAGGGACTGGACAGCCCCCCAACTCTGTCCCATGATTCGCCCCGCAAAACCATCCCCAAGAGAGATCCCATCATGAGCAAAAAGCCATCCAGGCATGGCCCCAACAAGGCCAAGTCCATCGTCGCCCAGCCCCTGTTCCGCAGCCGCCAGGAACGACCCGCCAAGGGCAAAGGCAGCTACCGCCGCGAAGCCTTCCAGTCTGACAACTGGGAGGCTTCTTGCTTTCTGGCCGCTTGAAACACTCGGACAAGCCCTACGCCCCTTTCGCATGTTAAGGTCAGCACCTGATTTGTATTTCTGGACCCGTGCATGCCCTTCTGTCTTTCCCATCGTTGGCCACTGCGCCAAATGATTGTTGCCGCAAGCGTTGTCCTGCTTGTCGCCTGCGCCGAAAAACCTACCGCCGCCGACGCCCAACCGCTCCAGACCGTTCCCGCCGTGACCGCTCCGGCCATCGTGCCGCCCGTGGTGCCCACCGGCGATGACCTGGCCATTGCGCCCACCCAGACCTTCGCGGAATGGCAGGCCGGGTTTCGCAAGGAAGCCCTGGCCGCCGGGATCCGTCCCGACTTGTTCGATCGTGCGTTTGTCGGCGTCAGCCCGGACATGAGCGTGATCAAGGCCGACCGCAGCCAGCCGGAATTCACCCGCCCCGTGTGGGAATACCTCGATGGTGCGCTGTCGCCACTGCGGGTCAACAAAGGCAAGAGTCTGATCCAGCAGAACGCCCAGGTCCTGCAAAGCATCGAGCAGCGTTATGGCGTCGATCGCGAAGCGCTGGTGGCGGTGTGGGGCATGGAGAGCAACTTTGGCCAGTTCCAGGGCAGCAAGTCGGTGATCAACTCCCTGGCGACCCTGGCCTACGAAGGACGACGCCCGGGCTTCGCCCATGCGCAATTGATCGCCGCGCTGCAAATCCTGCAACAAGGCGATATCACACCGGAAAAAATGCTCGGCTCCTGGGCCGGCGCCATGGGCCAGACCCAATTCATCCCCACCACGTACAACACCCACGCCGTGGATTTCGATGGTGACGGCCGCCGCGACATCTGGGGCAGCTCCACCGATGCCTTGGCCTCGACTGCGCATTACCTGCAAAGCTCCGGCTGGCAACGTGGCCAACCGTGGGGGTTCGAGGTCGATCTCCCCGAGGGCTTCGACTACACGCTGGCCGATGGCACGATCCGCAAGCCCGTCTCCGAATGGATCCGGCTGGGGGTTTCAGAATATGGCGGCTTGCCGATCGCCCCGGATGACAGGCAGCTATCGGCGTCCCTGCTCCTGCCGGCCGGCCATCGCGGCCCGGCGTTCCTGATCTTCGATAATTTCCGTGCCATCCTCAAGTACAACAACTCGTCGTCCTATGCCTTGGCGGTCGGGCTGTTGTCAAAGCGCTTTACCGACGGCGGGCTGATCTACGGCCAGTGGCCCAAGGAAGACCTGCCCCTGAGCCGCAGCGAACGCATCGAACTGCAAACCCTGCTGGGCAAGCACAACTACGACGCGGGCAATCCCGACGGCATCATCGGCGCCAACACCCGCAAGGCCATCCGCAGCGCCCAGCAGTCGTTCGGCTGGCCGGCGGATGGGTATCCGACCCAGCAGTTGCTGGAGGCGTTGCGTAGCCGCTGATTCGCCTTATGGCGACTGCCGCTATCGCGAGCAAGCTCGCTCCCACAGGTTGACTGGAAACACCTGTGGGAGCAAAGCTTGCTCGCGATGGCTGATTTCCAAGCGCCACATGACTAGCGACTGAGCACCACATCCTGCTCCAGCACCAACCTCTTCTCCCCCGCATCCAGCGTCACCAACGCCCCCATGGGCAAGGTCAGGTTCGGATCGCAATGCCCACTGCGCCAGCCGGACAGCACCGGGATGCGCAACGGCGCGAAGGTCTGCTTGAGCAATCGATTCAACGCCTCGACGTCAACCCCGGCCACGTCCCCCACCAACACACCGCGCAGCTGTGCCAACGTGCCGGCCAGGCGCAGTTGGGTCAGCAGCCGGTCGATGCGATACAGCGGCTCGTTGACGTCTTCGATGAACAGGATCACCCCTTCGGCGTCGATCTGATAAGGCGTGCCCATGGTCGCGGCAATCATCGACAGGTTGCCGCCCAGCAGACGTCCGTGGGCGATGCCTGGCTCGACGGTGGTCAACGGGTAGGTAGCGGGGTGGGTCAGCTCGCTGCCGGCCTTCAACTGTCCACGCAGCAGGCTGAAAAACGAGGTGACGGTTGGGGGTTCCTTGTCGCCCAGCAGATCGGCGTTGAGCAGCGGGCCGTGGAAGGTCACGAAGCCTGCGTAACGGCTGATGGCCAGGTGCAGGGCGGTGATGTCGCTGTAGCCTACGAATGGCTTGGGGTTGCGTCTTAGGAGTTCAAAGTCGATGCGGTTCAGCAGGCGTGGTGTGCCGTAGCCGCCTCGTAGGCAGATGATCGCGGTGACTTCTGGGTCGGCGAAGGCGGTGTGCAGGTCGTTGAGGCGTATTTCGTCGCTGCCGGCGAGGTAGCCGTTTTTTTCATAGACGCCTGGGAATATCCGCAGCTCATGACCGCGGGCGCGCATCCATTGGATGGCTTTTTCCGTGTCCAGGGGGGCGGGACCGGCGGGGGCGATCACGGCGATCAGGCCTTCGGATGGGAGAGCTGGGACGGGGTGATGTGGGGTTAGGTCCATGCGTTTCCCGCTTTGTCGGCTTGTGTGTATATCCGTTTTTTGTGTAACGGCCACTTAGGGTTCCGCCCTTACGGCGGCTCACTTTTGAAAAGCGCAAAAGTAAGCAAAACGCTCTTGCCCCACCACTCGGTGCCTCGCCTAGGCTCGGCATGCCCGAACGCAGGCATTGCTCCGTGGGCCGCCGCGAAGGGCCATCCATGGCCCAGCGCGGCTATCCCGGCATCCATGCCGGGATGCCCACTGCGCAATGCCTGCGTTCGGCCAGCGTGGTTTAACGGGGCGCCAAGATCAAGATCCAAAGCAAAGCAAAGCAAAGCAAAGCAAAGCAAAGCAAAGCAAAGCGCGACACATCCAGCATCTATGTAACTGAAGCACCGCTATCGCGAGCAAGCTCGCTCCCACACGGCTCGGCGGCGCTCACAATATCTGGGCAGGTGCAAAAACCTGTGGGAGCGAGCTTGCTCGCGA
>NZ_FMTK01000021.1:76413-121389 GCF_900100025.1 Pseudomonas sp. NFACC56-3
ATCAAGAACCAGGCCGGCTATAAGGCCGCCTCGCGCTGGCTTTTGATCTGGGGCGCCCCGTTAACCACGATGGCCGAACGCAGGTATTGCGCAGTGGGCACCTCGGCATGGATGCCGAGGTAGCCGCGCTGGGCCATGGATGGCCCTTCGCGGCGGCCCACGGAGCAATGCCTGCGTTCGGGCACACCGAGCCTAAGCGAGGTGCCGAGTGGTGGGGCAAGAGCGTTTTGGTTACTTTTGCGCTCTTCAAAAGTGACCCGCTGTAAGAGCGGAACCGCCAGTGGCCGTTACCGCAGCAACGGATATTCACACCGATCCACCAACACACCACCCAAACGCTAAATCAGGACCCCAAAAGCTCAGCCTTGACCAACTTAGCCTGCTCATCCGCATGATACGAAGACCGCACCAACGGCCCCGAAGCCACGTTCTTGAACCCCATCTTGTACCCTTCCTCGGCAAACCAGGCAAAGGTATCGGGGTGCACAAAACGCTGCACCGGCAAGTGACTACGGGACGGCTGCAAGTACTGCCCCAAGGTCAGCATATCGATGTCATGCTCACGCATGCGCTTCATGACCTCGATAACTTCCTCATCCGTCTCACCCAGGCCCAGCATCAAGCCGGACTTGGTCGGAATGTGCGGCATCATCTGCTTGAAGCGCTGCAGCAAGGTCAGCGACCACTGGTAATCCGACCCCGGACGCGCGGCCTTGTACAGGCGCGGCACGGTTTCCAGGTTGTGGTTGAACACATCCGGCGGCTCGGCGGCGGTGATTTCCAGGGCGATGTCCATGCGGCCACGGTAATCGGGCACCAGGGTTTCCAACTGTACGTTCGGCGACAGCTTGCGGATCTCGCGGATGCAGTCGGCAAAGTGCTGGGCACCGCCGTCACGCAGGTCGTCACGGTCCACCGAGGTGATGACCACGTACTTGAGCTTCAGGTCGGCAATGGCGATGGCCAGGCTTTCCGGTTCGTTGGTGTCCAATGGCTTCGGACGGCCGTGGCCGACGTCACAGAACGGACAACGACGGGTGCAGATGTCGCCCATGATCATGAACGTGGCGGTGCCGCCGGAGAAGCACTCGCCCAGGTTCGGGCAGGACGCCTCCTCGCAAACGCTGTGCAGCTTGTGCTTGCGCAGCAAGGCCTTGATGCGGTCGACTTCCGGGGAAACCGGGATGCGCACGCGGATCCAGTCGGGTTTCTTCGGCAGCTCGGTGGTGGGGATGATCTTGACCGGGATGCGTGCAACCTTCTCGGCGCCGCGCAGCTTGACGCCGGCCTCTACCTTGGCACGCGGGGCCGGACGCTCGGTGACGTCCAGCGTCGGGATCATGGTTTGCACTGCATCAGTAGTCATATCAGTCGATTCCGCCCGTGAGGGTCGTCTGCTCAGCATAGTCGAGGTGTTTGACGAGCTGCGCGCGCAGCCGGGCACTTACCTCGGCAAATTCAATCGATCCTGCGTGCTCGCTCAACTGGGTCATCGCCAGTCCCGCGTAGCCACAGGGATTAATCCGTCGGAATGGCGCCAGGTCCATGTCCACGTTCAGCGCCAGGCCATGAAACGAACAGCCATGGCGGATCCGCAAGCCGAGGGAGGCGATTTTCGCCCCATCGACGTAGACACCCGGCGCATCCGGCTTGGCCGCCGCCGTCACACCATAGCTGGCCAGCAGCTCGATCAGGCACGTTTCCATGCGGGTGACCAGCTCGCGCACGCCAAACCCCAGCTTGCGCACATCCAGCAACAGGTAGGCGACCAACTGGCCAGGGCCATGGTAGGTCACCTGCCCGCCCCGGTCGACCTTCACCACCGGGATATCTCCCGGCAGCAACAGGTGCTCGGCCTTGCCGGCCTGGCCCTGGGTGAACACCGGTGGGTGTTCCACCAGCCAGACTTCATCGTCGGCGGTGCTACCGCGTTCGTTCGTGAAGCGTTGCATGGCATGCCAGACCGGCTCGTAGGCCATCGTGCCCAGCTCGCGAAAGCCCAGCGTGCCCGGCATCACAACACCATGTGCACGAAACCGGTCGCTCGCAGCTCGCTGTTGATGTCGTAGAGCTGTTCCTGACCGGTGGCAATGATGTGCAACTGGATCGTCGTGTACTTGCCGTTGGTACTCTGGCGCTCGGCCAGGGTCTTGTGGTCGACGGTGGCATGTTTTTCAAGGATCGCGATGATCTTGTCCTTGAACCCCACGCCGGTGTCGCCGATTACCTTGATGGGGTAATCCGCGCAGGGAAATTCGATTTTTGGCGCCTTTACTTCAGAGTCTGTCATGGCGTAACGGCCTCGTAAGCCGTGGTAACGCACATGGCCCCGCTCCGAATGGGAACGAGGCCATGCAGGTCAACACTTCGATCAGTTGAACAAGCCGTAGAAGAATAGACGGATGCTATCCCAGATGCGGCGGAAGATACCACCTTCCTCGACCGCGTCCAGAGCGATCAGGTCAGCGCTGTGCACCACTTTGTCGTCCAGTTTGACTTCGACTTTACCGATCACGTCGCCCTTGGCGATGGGAGCGGTCAGTTGCGGGTTCATGGTCATGCTGGCAGCGAGCTTCTTGAGCTGGCCTTTGGGCAGGGTCATGGTCAGGTCCTGGGCCAGGCCGGCCTTGACCTGGCTGCTCGAACCTTTCCAGACCTGGGCCTGGGCCAGTTCGGTGCCCTTCTGGTAGAAGGTCTGGGTTTCGAAGAAGCGGAAGCCGTAGGTCAACAGTTTCTGGGTCTCGGCGGCACGGGCCGCTTCGCTGCTGGTGCCGAAGACAACGGCGATCAGGCGCATGCCGTCACGCACAGCCGAAGACACCATGCAGTAGCCGGCTTCCTCGGTGTGACCGGTCTTCAGGCCATCGACGGTCTTGTCGCGCCACAGCAGCAGGTTGCGGTTAGGCTGCTTGATGCCGTTCCAGAAAAATTCCTTCTGGGAGTAGATCGCGTAGTGGGCCGGGTCTTCATGAATGATTGCCCGGGCCAGCAGCGCCATGTCGTGAGCCGACGAATAGTGCTCAGGGTTCGGCAAGCCGGTGGGGTTCATGAAGTGGCTGTTGGTCATGCCCAGGTCGGCCACGGTTTTGTTCATCATGTCGGCGAACGCATCTTCGCTGCCGGCGATGTGCTCGGCCAGGGCGACGCTGGCGTCGTTGCCGGACTGAATGATGATGCCGTGCAGCAGGTCGCTGACGGTCACTTGCGAACCGACCTTGATGAACATCCGCGAACCGCCGGTGCGCCAGGCGTTTTCGCTGACGGTCACCGGATCGTTTTCACCGATCTGGCCGCGACGGATCTCCAGCGTGGCGATGTAGGCGGTCATCAGCTTGGTCAGGCTGGCCGGTGGCAGGCGCTGGTCACCGTTGTTCTCTACCAGCACCTCGCCACTGCTGGCATCCATGAGCACAAAGGATTTGGCGGCCAATTGAGGAGGAGCCGGCATCATCTCGACCGCGAATGCGGCCGGTGAGAGAAGCAGCGGGACTAGCAGGCAAAGGCGTTTGGCAAAGGTGGTGATGTTCATCCGTCTCTCGAAATCGCTAATGGGACTGCCCGAAGGCAAAACTGAAACAGGCAGCTTTCTAACGAGCTGCCGCGTATTTAAGTTGCTCACTCACTGCCCATGCCGGGCTTTTATTATTCATGGAGCCAGCAACCTGACCCGCTCCAACCGCAAGCGGGGCTCATTCAATCACTCAGCGGTGACCAGGCTCGGCGAACCGAGATTGGCCAGGCGCACGCTGTTCTGTACCTGCTGGACTTCACCCGGAGAACCGATCGGCCCCAGGCGCACCCGATGCAGTGTCTGCTGGTTGCGCACGATCGAGCTGATGAACACCGGGGCGCTCACCATCGAGCTGAGCTTCGACCTCAGCAGCTCGGCAGCGTCCGGGTTGGCGAACGCGCCCACTTGCAGAAACTGGCCAGACGCTGGTGCAGAAGCGTTTTTTTTTGCATCGATCTGCACGGGCAGCACGGCCGCGGCGTGTTGCTGCGGCGGTGGTGTCCACTGCTCGACCGTGCCGGTGGACGCCGTCACGGTCGGCGCGGCATTTTGCGCCACTTTCGGCTCGTTGAGCATCAAAGGCGCCGGACGGCCACGTTGGGCCCACCATTCCTGGGGGTCGATGCCTTCGACCTTGACCCGGGCGGTGCCGATTTCAGCGTAACCGAGTTTTTTCGCCGCCGCATACGACAGGTCGATGATGCGGTCGGAATAGAACGGCCCACGGTCATTGACCCGCAGGATCACGCTCTTGTTGTTGTCCAGGTTGGTCACCCGCACATAGCTGGGCAGCGGCAGGGTCTTGTGGGCCGCGCTCATGCCATACAGGTCATAGACCTCGCCATTGGCGGTGTTCTGGCCATGGAACTTGGTGCCGTACCAGGACGCCGTGCCCGAGGCCACGTAGCGCTTGGAGTCGGACAGCGGGAAATAGGTCTTGCCCAGCACCGTGTACGGGTTGGCCTTGTAGGGACCGGTGTGCAGGGTCGGCGTGGCGTCGGGGATGCGCGAGACATCCACGTCCCACCACGGCGCGCCGTCCTTGTGGGCCCGGTTGATGTCCAGGCCCGGCATCGCGCGTACGGCGGTGGTGTTTTTCTGGGCCGGCGCGCGGCTGGTCGAACAACTGACGACCAACAGCGACAGCGCGGCCAACGCCACGAGCTTCAGGGGTTGATAGGTAGGCAATGCCCGCATTATTTGACGCCCCGTGCTTTGACCAGCTCTTCAGACAGTTGATATACGGCCATGGCGTACATCACGCTGCGGTTATAACGCGTAATCGCGTAAAAATTCTTCAGGCCCATCCAATATTCGGGGCCTTGTTCGCCTTCCAGCCGCATCGCGGTGACCGGCATGTCGTCACGCAGCGCATCATGACTCGACCAGCCCAACGCCCGCAACTCCCCGACGGTTTTCGTCGGCTCGATACCCTCGGTCAGGCCCTCGTCCACGTGCTCGCCGCGCACGTCGGCACGGCTGACCACCGGTTGGCCGGCTTCCCAGCCGTGGCGCTTGAAATAGCTGGCGACACTGCCGATGGCATCGGTCGGGTTGGTCCAGATATTGATGTGGCCGTCGCCGTCGAAGTCCACCGCGTAGGCGCGGAAACTGCTGGGCATGAATTGCGGCAGGCCCATGGCCCCGGCGTAGGAGCCCTTGAGGGTCAACGGATCGACCTGCTCTTCACGGGCCAGCAGCAGGAACTCGCGCAGCTCCTTGCGGAAGAACTCGGCACGCGGCGGGTAATCGAAGCCCAGGGTCGACAACGCGTCGATCACCCGGAAATTCCCGGTGTTGCGGCCAAAGAAGGTCTCGACGCCGATGATCGACACAATGAACTGGGCCGGCACGCCGTATTCCTGCTCGGCACGGGCCAGGGCCGCCTCGTGCTGGCGCCAGAAGTCCACGCCCCGGGCGATACGCGCCTCGGTGATGAACATCGGCCGGTACTCGCTCCACTGCTTGACCCGCTCGGCGGGCCGGGAGATCGCATCGAGGATCGACTGCTTGCGTTCGGCCTCGCGAAACACCCCCATCAGCTGCTCACCGGCAAAACCGTAGTCGCGGGTCATCTCACCGACGAATTCGGCCACCTGTGGCGAGCCTTCGTAGTCACCGGCCAAGGCCTGCGACGCACTGCCCAGGAAGCCGACCAGGCCGATCCACGGCGCATATCGCGTCGACCAGCCACGCATTGCTTGCATTGAACTCTTCACCTTATTCAAACCTGCGCGATCCACTTGCGATGCGTATGAATCGACATCAAAACCCCAAACGCTGACAGTAGGGTCACCAGCGAAGTTCCTCCGTAGCTAATGAAAGGCAACGGCACCCCCACGACCGGCAACAGGCCACTGACCATACCGATGTTGACGAAAACATAAACAAAAAACGTCATGGTCAGGCTGCCCGCGAGCAATTTTCCAAACAGAGTCTGGGCCTGGGCGGTGATCACCAGCCCCCGGCCGATCAGCAACAGATAGATCAGCAACAACACGCAGATGCCCACCAGGCCGAACTCCTCGCCCATGACGGCAATGATGAAGTCGGTGTGGCTTTCCGGCAAAAAGTCCAGGTGCGACTGGGTGCCCATCAGCCAGCCCTTGCCGAACACCCCGCCGGAACCGATGGCGGCCTTGGATTGGATGATGTTCCAACCGGTGCCCAGCGGATCGCTCTCCGGATCGAGGAACGTCAGGATTCGCTGCTTCTGGTAGTCGTGCATCACGAAGTACCACATCGCCACCGACACCGGCACGGCGGTGGCAATCACACTGAGAATCCAGCGCCAGCGCAACCCGCCCATGAACAGCACGAAGGCACCGCCGGCCAGGATCAGCAGCGAGGTGCCGAGGTCTGGCTGGCGTACGATCAGAATGAATGGAACACCGATCAGCAACAGGCTGATGCAGACGTGCTTGAGCTGCGGCGGCAAGGTGCGCTTGGACAGGTACCAGGCAATGGTCGCCGGCATGATGATCTTGAGGAATTCCGAAGGCTGGAAGCGGATCACCCCGGGGATGTTGATCCAACGGGTGGCGCCCATGGCGTTGTGACCCATCACGTCCACCACCACCAGCAGGCTCACGCCCACCACATAGGCCAGCGGCACCCAGCGCGCCATGAATCGTGGCTCGAGCTGGGCAATGACGACCATCGACACCAGGCCGATGCCGAACGAAGTGGCTTGCTTGGCCAGCAAGTCCCAGCTCTTGCCGCTGGCCGAATACAGCACGAACAGGCTGCCGGCGGCCAGGGTCAGCAGCAGGATCAGCAACGGGCCATCGATGTGCATGCGCTGCAACAACGTGGCGCGACGGCGCATCACGTCTTCGCTGGAGAGGATCCGGTCGAAATTATTCTTCACGGGCCGTAGCCTCCGCAGTGATGGGGCTTGCGTATTCAGGCTTGAGCTGGCCGTGCTCATCCAGTAGCCAGGCGTCCATGACCTGGCGCACCACCGGCGCGGCGACGCCGGAACCGGACTCACCGTTTTCGACCATCACCGACACAACGATTTTCGGGTTGTCGGCCGGCGCGAAACCGACGAACAAGGCGTGGTCGCGGTGGCGTTCCTGGACCTTGGAGCGGTCGTACTTCTCGCCCTGCTTGATGGCGACGACCTGGGCCGTACCGCTCTTGCCGGCAATGCGGTACTGCGCGCCGATGGCCGCCTTGCGGGCGGTGCCGCGGGCGCCGTGCATCACCAGCTGCATACCGTTGCTGACCTTTTGCCAGTCCGATGGATTGTGCAGGATGATGTCCGGCATCGGGTTCGGGTCCACCGGCTTCTGGCCTTCGATGGTCTTGGCCAGGTGCGGGCGATACCACTTGCCCTTGTTCGCCACCAGGGCCGTGGCCTGGGCCAATTGCAGGGGCGTGGCCTGCATGTAGCCCTGGCCGATCCCCAGGATCAGGGTTTCGCCAGGGAACCAGGCCTGGCGCCGGGTCGCGCGCTTCCACTCCCGGGACGGCATCAGGCCCGGGGACTCTTCGAACATGTCCAAGGAGACTTTCTGACCGATGCCGAACTTGCCCAGGTAGGACGACAGTCGATCGATCCCCAGTTTATGGGCCAGGTCATAGAAGTAGGTGTCGTTGGAGCGCATGATCGCCGTTTCCAGGTCCACATAGCCGTCACCGGTGCGGTTCCAGTTACGGTACTTGTGGTCATAGTTGGGCAGCGTGTAGTAACCGGGGTCGTAGACCCGGCTCGAGGCGTTCACCACGCCAGAGTCCAGCCCGGCAATCGCCACGGCGGGCTTGATGGTCGAGCCCGGCGGATACAGGCCGCGCAGCACGCGGTTGAACAATGGTCGGTCGATGGAATCGCGCAGTTCGGAGTAGGCCTTGAAACTGATCCCGGTGACGAACAGGTTCGGGTCGAAACTCGGCTGACTGACCATCGCCAGGACCTCGCCGGTGTTCGGGTCCAGCGCCACCACGGCGCCACGCCGTCCGCCCAGCGCCGCTTCGGCGGCTTCCTGCAACTTGATGTCCAGGCTCAGGACGATGTCCTTGCCGGGGATCGGGTCGGTGCGCTTGAGCACCCGCAATACGCGGCCGCGGGCGTTGGTCTCGACCTCTTCGTAACCCACCTGGCCATGCAGCTCAGGCTCGTAGAAGCGCTCGATGCCGGTCTTGCCGATGTGGTGGGTGCCGCTGTAATTGACTGGATCGAGGGTCTTGAGCTCTTTCTCGTTGATCCGCCCCATGTAGCCGACCGAGTGGGCAAAGTGCGCCCCCTGGGGATAATGCCGCACCAACTGCGCCACCACCTCGACGCCGGGCAGGCGGAACTGGTTCACGGCGATCAGGGCGATCTGCTCTTCGGTCAGCTCGAACAGGATCGGCACCGGCTCGAACGGTCGTCGGCCCTGGCGCATGCGTTTCTCGAAAATCGCCCGGTCCTCGGGCGTCAACTGCAGCACTTCGACGATCACGTCGAGCACATGCTGCCAATCGCCAGAACGTTCGCGGGTCATGCTCAGGCTGAA
The DNA here is from genome assembly GCF_900100025.1 of Pseudomonas sp. NFACC56-3. Taxonomy (NCBI): domain Bacteria; kingdom Pseudomonadati; phylum Pseudomonadota; class Gammaproteobacteria; order Pseudomonadales; family Pseudomonadaceae; genus Pseudomonas; species Pseudomonas sp. NFACC56-3. The sequence goes on from NZ_FMTK01000021.1 coordinate 84,925, forward strand.
GCTGGGCCGGTTATCCGCCACCACCACGCCATTGCGGTCGAAGATCAGCCCGCGGGTCGGCGGAATCGGTTGCACGTGCACCCGGTTGTTTTCCGACAGGGTGGAGTGGTACTCGTACTGGATCACCTGGAGGAAATACAAGCGCGCAATCAGCACGCCGATCAGCGTCACCACCGTGATAGCACCGAACACGACGCGGCCCCGTACCAGACGGGCGTCTTTTTCGTGGTCCTTGATGCGAATCGGCTGGGGCATGGGGCAGGATTACTTGTGGTAAGGGTGCCCGGACAGGACTGTCCAGGCACGATACAACTGTTCGCCGATCAGGATCCGCACCAGCGGGTGCGGCAACGTCAACGGTGATAACGACCAGCGCTGATCGGCCCGGGCACAGACTTCCGGCGCCAGCCCTTCCGGGCCGCCGACCATGAAGTTGACCGTGCGCGCGTCCAGCCGCCAGCGATCGAGTTCCACCGCCAACTGCTCGGTGCTCCAGGGCTTGCCATGGACTTCGAGGGTGACGATGCGCTCGTTCGGCCCGACCTTGGCCAGCATGGCTTCGCCTTCCTGGCGGATGAAACGCGCCACGTCAGCGTTCTTGCCACGGGTGTTGAGCGGAATTTCCACCAGTTCCAGGGCCAGCTCGGAAGGAAGACGCTTGGCATATTCATGCCAGCCTTCTTCCACCCATTTGGGCATGCGAGAACCGACGGCGATCAGGCGCAGTCGCACAGCGGTCCCTTATTGCTGGTCTTTGTTGAGCTTGGTGAAGTGCTCATGGGGGTTTTCCGGGCTGTGGTGCGCGGCGCTGGCCGAACGGCTCTGCTCGGCACCGGCCCACAGGCGCTCCAGGTCATAGAACTGACGCGCCGAGGCGGTCATCATGTGCACGATGACATCATCCATGTCCAACAGCACCCAGTCGCTGTCGCCCTTGCCTTCTTCACCCAGCGGCTTGACGCCCTGGGCCTTGACCGCTTCGCGGACCTTGTCCAGCATCGCGCCAATCTGGCGGTTGGAGGTACCGGTGGCGATGATCATGTAGTCCGTGATGCTTTGCTTTTCACGAACGTCGATCACCTGGATGTCCTGGGCCTTGACGTCTTCCAGGGCCGCCACGGCCACCTTGACCAGCTCTTCGCCGACCAGCGCCACGCCGGTATGCGCCTCTACAGGCAGCGGGGCGCTCTTGAACGTGCCCTTGCGCTTTACTTTGCTTACGTCTTTGTCAGTCATATAAAACTCGTTTTGCTCGTATGTTCGGGCGCTTCGCTACACGCATTCACGTGCCTTGAAGCGCGCCTTTTTCAGTTCGACGCACGGTAAAGCCCGTGCGCATCGATGTAGGCCAGGACCGCGTCGGGCACCAGGAAACGTACCGACTTACCGCTGGCCAGCAGTTGACGGATCTGGGTGGCGGATACCGCGAGCGGCGTCTGCCAGACGAATGCAATCTGTCCGCTCGGCCCTTTCAGGGCCAGCGGGTCGCTCACCGAGCGGGCCGCCAGCAGGTTGCGCAAGGCATCCGGCGGCTCGCTGTCGGCATCCGGGCGTTGCAACACCAGGATGTGGCAATGCTGGAGCAACTCCTCCCAGCGATGCCAAGTGGGCAGGCCGCAAAAAGCGTCCCAGCCCAGAAGCAGAAAAACCTGGGCATCAACGGCCAGTTCGGCGCGTATCAGCTCCAGGGTATCAATGGTGTAGGACGGTTTGTCCCGCTGCAATTCGCGGGCGTCCACCACCAGCGGTGCCACACCGGCCACCGCGCACTCGACCATCGCCAGACGGTCCTGCGCCGACACCTGCGGCGTGTCCCGGTGAGGCGGCCTGGCGCTGGGCGTCAGGCGTAGCTCATCGAGGGCCAGGGCGTCGGCGACTTCCAGCGCACCGCGCAAATGGCCGATGTGCACTGGGTCGAACGTGCCGCCCAGGATACCGATGCGCCGGGGCGCAGTGGTCGTCGTCACAACGGTCGGCGGGTCGAGGTCGCCCAAGTCAAACCGGCTCCTGTCCGCGCAACTGGCCGTCACCGACCACAATGTACTTCTCGCAGGTCAGGCCTTCGAGGCCCACCGGGCCGCGGGCGTGCAGCTTATCAGTAGAAATGCCGATCTCGGCACCCAATCCGTATTCAAAGCCGTCGGCGAAGCAGGTCGGGGTGTTGATCATCACCGACGCCGAATCCACTTCGGCCACGAAACGCCGGGTTTCGCCCTGGTGCTCACTGACGATGGAATCGGTGTGGTGCGAGCCGTGGCGGTTGATGTGCTCGATGGCCTGGTCCAGCCCGTCGACCACGCGGATCGACAAGATCGGCGCCAGGTACTCGGTGTCCCAGTCCTCTTGCGTGGCCGCAACGGCCTCGATGATTGCCCGGGTACGCTCGCAACCGCGCAGCTCGACGCCTTTTTCGCGGAACTGGGCGGCCATCGACGGCAGGAAGTCCCGGGCAACGGCCTGGTCCACCAGCAGGGTTTCCATCGCCCCGCAGATACCGTAGCGGTAGGTCTTGGCGTTGAAGGCGATGCGTTGGGCCTTGGGCAATTCGGCGTGGGCACTGACGTATACATGGCAGATGCCGTCCAGGTGTTTGATCACCGGCACGCGGGCATCACGGCTGACCCGTTCGATCAGGCCCTTGCCCCCACGCGGCACGATGACATCGACGAATTCGGGCATGGTGATCAGGGCGCCGACTGCGGCGCGGTCGGTGGTCTCCACCACTTGCACCACGGCCGCCGGCAGATCGGCCTCGGCCAGGCCGCGCTGGATGCAGGCGGCAATGGCACGGTTGGAATGGATGGCCTCGGAGCCGCCGCGCAGGATGGTCGCGTTACCCGACTTCAGGCACAGGCTCGCGGCGTCGATGGTCACGTTCGGCCGCGACTCGTAGATGATCCCGACCACGCCCAGGGGCACGCGCATCTTGCCGACCTGGATGCCCGACGGGCGGTAGCTCATGTCGCGGATCGCCCCGACCGGGTCCGGCAGGGCCGCGACCTGGCGCAGACCGACGATCATGCCGTCGATACGGGCCGGGGTCAGCGCCAGGCGCTCGAGCATGGCCGGTTCGAGGCCATTGGCCCGGCCGGCGGCCAGGTCCAGCTCGTTGGTGGCGGACAGCTCGGCGCGCGCAGCGTCCAGCGCATTGGCGGCGGCCTGCAGGGCGCGGTTTTTCTGCGCGGTGCTGGCCCGGCCGATGATGCGCGACGCTTCGCGAGCGGCGCGACCCAGGCGGGTCATGTAGTCAAGAACGGACTCAGTCATGGTCTGTGTGGTCTTGGCGATGGGGAAAGCGGCAGATTATAGCTGTCGTAACCCTCGACTAACAGCATGGACTCGCAGTGGTGACCGGCGGAGAAGTAAAACAGGCGTAAACAGCCGGTTGAAGCGACTGTTCAGCGGTGATTAAGCTTTCCATTGCTATCATCGCGCTTCCTCTGGCCTCACTTCGTCTATCGACATGACCGATTTGCCATCGCCCAACGCCCTGCCCCACGCCTTTTTCGACCGCGACGCCCAGGTCCTTGCCAAAGACCTGCTGGGCAAAGTCATTCGCCACAAGGTCGGCGACCTGTGGCTCAGCGCGCGGATCATCGAGACCGAGGCGTATTACTTTGCCGAAAAAGGCAGCCACGCCTCGCTGGGCTACACGGAAAAACGTAAGGCTTTGTTTCTGGATGGCGGACACATCTATATGTACTACGCCCGGGGCGGCGATTCGCTGAATTTCAGCGCCCAGGGTCCCGGCAACGCGGTGCTGATCAAATCGGCCTACCCGTGGGTCGATGCCCTTTCCGGGCCGACGAGCCTGGCGCAGATGCTGTTGAACAACCCCGACGCCCAAGGCCGGCCGCGCACACCGCAGAAACTCTGCGCCGGCCAGACCCTGCTGTGCAAAGCGCTGGGGCTGAAAGTGCCGGACTGGGACGCCAAACGCTTCGACCCCGAGCGCCTGCTGGTGGAAGACGTGGGCGTGCCAACGGTCAATGTAATCCAGACCACCCGCCTGGGCATTCCCCTGGGACGGGACGAGCACCTGCCCTACCGCTTTGTCGATGCCGCCTATGCCCCGTGGTGCACCCGCAACCCGTTGCGACGGGGGCAGGTCGAAGGGCGTGATTATTTTTTGCTTTCATGAACACACCGCACAACCTGTGGGAGCGAGCTTGCTCGCGATAGCGTCGGGTCAGCAGAATGGAGGTTGACTGACACACCGCAATCGCGAGCAAGCTCGCTCCCACAGTTGATCTTCAGTGGCCACAGGTTTTGTGTTCACAACAGAATCCCACAGGGGGTTCGGTGCATGCCAAATCACTATTCAATGGAGTTGTCCTTATGGGCCCATGGCTCGATAGCATCACCGGCTGGCTGACCGTCAACCCGCAATGGCTGGCGGTGGCGGTGTTCATCGTCGCCTGCGTGGAATGCCTGGCCATTGCCGGCCTGATCGTGCCGGGTACGGTGCTGTTGTTTGCAATCGCCGTGCTGGCCGGCAGCGGCGCGTTGTCCCTGGGCGAGACCTTGCTGTTGGGCCTGCTCGGCGGCTTGCTGGGGGACCTGATGTCGTATTTCCTCGGCCGGCATTTCCACCAGAACATCCGGCGCCTGCCCGGGCTGCGCCATCACCCCGAGTGGATGAGCGCCGCGGAAAACTATTTCCAGCGCTACGGCATCGCCAGCCTGCTGGTGGGTCGTTTTATCGGCCCGCTACGGCCCATGTTGCCGATGGTGGCCGGGATGTGCGACATGCCGTTCCCGCGCTTCGCCGCCGTCAGCGTGTTGGCCGCGGCGGGCTGGACCGTGGCCTACCTGTTGCCGGGCTGGGCCACCGGGGCGGCGTTTCGCCTGCCACTGCCCGAAGGGTTCTGGCCGCAGGCCGGCGTGGTCATCGGCAGCATCGCGGTGATGATCGGGCTGAGCGTCAACAGCAGCCTGCGTCGCCATCGCCATGCCTCGGCGCTGATCGCCGGTATCGGCCTGGTGATCCTGATCGGCCTGTTCATCGGCTTTCGTTACCTGACGGCGTTCGACCAGGGCTTGATGACCCTGGTCCAGGAGCATCGCAGCCCGACGCTGGACGAAATCGCCGTGACCTTCACGCTGATCGGCGAATTCCGCAACATGCTGATTTTCAGCGCACTGGTGACTGGGTTGCTGTTGCTGGCGCGCCAATGGCGCCAGGCAATCTTCGCCGGTGGCACGATGCTGCTCACCTCCTTGGCCAACACCGGCAGCAAACACTTCTTTGCCCGCGTGCGCCCGGAAATCCTCACCGACCCGCTGACCAGCTACAGCATGCCCAGCGGCCACGCCTCCGGGGCATTCGCGCTGTTCCTGAGCCTCGCCATCCTCGCCGGCCGCGGCCAACCGCCACGCCTGCGCCTGACCTGGCTGTTGCTGGGCTGCCTGCCGGCCCTGGCCATCGCCCTGTCGCGGGTCTACCTGGGCGCCCATTGGCCGAGCGACATCGTCGCCGGCGCCATGCTGGCCGCCTGCGTCTGCGCCGCCGTCCTGTGGTCGAGCCAGCGCCAGACACCGCTGCCGGCCATGCCACCGAAAATCTGGTGGCTGATTCTGCCGGCGCTGGTAGCGGTGTTCAGCTTCTTCGCGCTGCGGCATTTGCCCCATGCGATGTTGCGGTATGCCTATTGAGCGGCGGGCCAATGAACACTTGAGATCCATGTGGGAGCGGGCTTGCTCGCGAAGGCGGTGGATCATTTAACACCTGTGTCGGATGACACTCCGCTTTCGCGAGCAAGCCCGCTCCCACAAAGGATCAGCGTTATTCAGTGAAATATGAGTTGAGTCAGGCGAAGAGTTCGCCCTGCAGCTCATCAAGCAACGCCTGGATCGCATCCAGGCGCTGTTGCGGGTCGTCGAGTTGCAGCAGGTCGATCTTGTCCAGCTCATTGAACGGCAGCAGGTAGGCCAGTTGATTGGCCAGCGATTGCTGGCTGGTCGCTTCGGTGCCCATGTTCAGGGCCTCGACCATCGGGTGCTCGGCCAGGGCCCTGAGCAGCGCCATCAGGTCGGCGTCTTCCTCTTGCAGCGGTTGCTCCGGCTCCTCCTCCAGCCACTCGACTTCAGCGAGCATCAGTTGATCCGCCTGGACGCTGGTGCCATGGACGATAAAGCGCCGCCCACCCTCCACGCGAATGCCCAGCAGACCATTGTCCTGCTGGGAAAAATCGGTGATGCGCGCTTCACAACCGACCCGCGCGAAGCCTTCGGGCGCGAGGCCGACTTCCTCGCCATCGAGGATGCACACCACGCCGAAGCCTTCGCCCTTTTTCATGCAGCGCCCAATCATGTCGAGGTAACGCGCCTCGAAAATCTGCAAGTCGAGGATGCAACCGGGGAACAGCACAGTGTTCAACGGGAAAAGCGGCAAGCTCATAACCAGATCCTTAAACGGTCATCGACACCACCAACGGCAATAGCACCGCCGTGGCCACGCCCATCAGACTCATCGCCAGCGCCGCAAAGGCACCCGACTCCTCGCTTTCCTGCAACGCCACCGACGTGCCCACCGCATGGGCCGCCAGCCCCAGGGCCATGCCCCGGGCCTCGGGGCTATGGACACCCAACCGGGTCAGAATACTCGGACCGAGGATCGCCCCGAGTACACCGGTGATCAACACGAACACCGCCGCCATGGCCGCCACGCCGCCGATCTGCTCGGCCACCAGCATGGCGATCGGCGAAGTCACGGACTTGGGCGCCATGGTCATCAGGATCATGTGCTCGGCGCCAAAGGCCCAGCCCAACACCACCGCGGAGCCCGTGGCAAACACCCCGGCTATCACCAGCGTAGTAAAAATCGGCCAGAACAACTGCCGGATCCGTCGCAGGTTCAAATACAGCGGCACCGCCAGGGCGACCGTGGCCGGACCCAGCAGAATGCTGAGGATCTCGGTGCTCTTGCGGTACTCGGCATAGCCGATGCCGCAGCCGACCAACACGCCGATCAACAGCACCATCGACATCAACACCGGTTGCAGGAACACCCAGCGGGTCTTTTCGAACGCCGCCAACACCAACTGATAGGCACCCAGGGTAATGCCGATGCCGAACAGCGGATGATGGATCACCGACGTCCAGGCGCCCTGCCAGTCGAGCATCATTGGCTGTCCTCCGGGGCGGCGACGTGACGGCGGGCCAGGCGCTGCATCAGCACGCCCGTCAGCGCCACGGACAGCACCAAGGACAAGGTCAACGCGCCAACGATGGCCCAGAAATCGGCGGCAATCGCCCCGGCATAGACCATCACCCCCACCGCCGGCGGCACCAGCAGCAAGGGCAGGTAACGCAGCAGGCTACTGGCGGCCAGGTTCAACGGTTCGCTGACTTCACCGCGCATCACCAGATAGCCCAGCAGCAACAGCAGGCCAATGATCGGCCCAGGCAGCACCGGCAAGAACAAATGATTGATCGCAGTGCCCAGCAATTGAAAAAACACCAGCCAGGTCAGGCCCCGTAGCAACATCCGCTCTCTCCCCCTGCAACAGCCCCAATGAACGCGCCAATTCGGTTCACTCAAGCGAGCGGCGTGATTATGTGGCGAGGGAATTTGCTCCCGCTGGGCTGCGCAGCGGCCCCATTTCATGAGCGCTTCGCACTCAAGCGGGAGCAAGCTCCCTCGCCACGGAATCAAACGCACACGTTAAATGAACGGAATTGCAAAGAATGCGCCGGCATTATAAGCATGCCCGCGCTATGGGTCGGCATTCGTAAAAAGCATGTTCGGTGACCTTACTTGCACGCCATGTTGATCTACAGTGGTTTTTCGGGGACGCCAATCCCCGTTCCAGAAAAAGTAAAACCGATGAACCCAAGGAGAGTCTCAATGCCCTACGTCCCCGTTGCAGCGCTCAAAGATTATGTCGGCAAGGAACTTGGACGTTCCGAGTGGCTCACCATCGATCAGGCGCGCATCAACCTGTTCGCCGAAGCCACTGGCGACTTTCAGTTCATCCACGTCGACCCGGTCAAGGCCGCGCAGACCCCGTTTGGCAGCACCATCGCCCACGGTTTCCTGTCGCTGTCGCTGATGCCCAAGCTGATGGAAGACATCCTGATCCTGCCCGAAGGCGTGAAGATGGTCGTCAACTACGGCCTGGACAGCGTGCGTTTCATCCAACCGGTGAAGGTCGACTCCAAGGTCCGGCTCAAGGTCGACCTGGTGGACGTCACCGAGAAAAAACCCGGCCAATGGCTGCTCAAGGCCACCGCCACGCTGGAAATCGAAGGTTCGGAAAAACCGGCCTACATCGCCGAGCCGCTGTCGCTCTGTTTCGTGTAAACCTGTGCGGTCGCGAAACCGCTCATGCAGTTTCGCATCGCTTCCCTATATTCAATGCGCATAGCTGCGGCATACTCGTGGCCTGATGACCTGGATCCCGTTATGCGCTTATTCGTCCCACTGACCCTGACCCTGTTGCTCACCGCCTGTGGCGGCGGCGAATCGCCGCTGCCTCCCGACGCACGCCTGCCCGACGGCGGCCGCTATCGCGGCGACCTGGTGGACGGGCTGCTGCAAGGCCAGGGGCGCATCGACTACCCTAACGGCAGCTGGTATGCCGGGCAGTTCGACAAGGGCCAGTGGCACGGCACCGGGGAATGGCACGGCAGCAATGGCGAGGTCTATCGCGGCCAGTTCCACCAGGGCCTGTTCCACGGCCAGGGCAGCCTGACCACCCCCACCAGCAGCTACACTGGCGGCTTCAAGCTGGGGCGACGGGACGGTGAAGGGACGCTCAAGGAAAACGGCATGACCTACCGGGGCGAGTTCAAGGCCGACCGCTATTCCGGCCTCGGGCGCCTGGAACTCGACGACGGCAGCCAGTACCAGGGCCCCTTCGTCAACGGCAAGCCCAACGGTGAAGGCCAGCGCTTCGACGCCAGCGGCAACCAGTTCACCGGCCATTTCGTCGACGGGCAACTGCAGGGCAAGGGCACCTTCAACAGCGCCGATGGCGATGTCTACATCGGCGGTTTCCGGAACAACCAGCTCAACGGTCACGGTCGCTACGAAAATGCCGACGGCGATGTCTGGATCGGCCAGTTCAAGGACGGCGCGCTGACCGGCAAGGGCGAACTGATCGGCGCCGACGGCAGCCACTACCTCGGTCAATTCAATGATTGGCGCTTTACCGGCCAGGGCCGCCTGAACCTGCCCGACGGCAGTTTCTACATCGGCCAGTTCGAAAACGACAGCTACCACGGACGCGGCACCCTGGTGCTGACCGATGGCACCGTGCAAAGCGGCACCTGGGCCAAGGGCCAACGGGTGCGCGACGCGGACGGCAGGCTGTTGCCGGATGTGCTCGAACTTGGCCTGCTGGCCCAGGGCCGCCTGCTGGAGGAGGCCCTGGCCAACATCCCGGCCTCGACCCCGGCGGTGGAGCTGTACAGCCTGACCCTGGGCGGCGACGGCAAGCAAAGCGTGTTCCTGCGCGAATCCGACTATGTCGCCAACATGCTCGCCAGCCGTTTCGGCGCGTTCGGGCAGATCCGCCTGGTGAACCACCGCGATCACCTCGGCGACCGGCCCATGGCCAGCCGCGAAAGCCTGCGCCGCGCCGCCGCGACCCTGGCCGAGCGCAGTGGCCCGGAAGACCTGATTTTCATCTACCTGACCAGCCACGGTACCAGCGAGCATGAACTGGTGCTGGATCAGCCGCGCATGGAACTGGCCGACCTGCCCGCCGATGAACTGGCCGTGGTCCTGGCGCCGCTGAAGAACCGCGACAAGATCGTGGTGATCTCGGCCTGCTACTCCGGCGGCTTCATCCCGGCGCTCAAGGATGAACGCACCTTGATCATGACCGCCTCCCGGGCCGACCGGGTGTCCTTCGGCTGCTCCGAGGAAGCCAACTTCACCTACTTCGGCGATGCGCTGTTCGCCCAGGCCTTGAACCAGACCGACGACCTGGAACAGGCGTTCAAGCGGGCCAAGGCCACCGTGGCCGAGCGGGAACAGGCGGACAATTTCGAAGCCTCCGAACCGCAGATGTGGGCGCCCAGGACGGTCCTTTCCCACTGGCAACTGCTGCGCAAACAGCAGGCCCGAAAAGCATTGCAAAGTACTGCATTGAACGACGGGGCCACAAAGAGCAACTAAGCTGAACCGTATCAAGGGGGGAACACTATGTACTTGACGCCTCAGCATGTTTTGCTCGCCGGAGCTACCGGGCTGACCGGGGAACATCTACTGGACCGGCTGCTCAACGAGCCGACCATCACCCGGGTCCTGGCCCCCACCCGCCGGCCACTGGCCGAACACTCGCGCCTGGAAAACCCGGTGGGGGAGCCGGCCCAGGTGTTGCCGCAGCTCAGCGGCCAGGTCGACATCGCCTTTTGCTGTCTCGGCACCACTATCAAGAAAGCCGGCTCCGAAGCGGCCTTTCGCGCGGTGGACCTGGACCTGGTGGTGGCGTTCGCCAAGCGCGCCCGGGAACTGGGCGCGCGGCACCTGGTGGTCATCAGTGCCCTGGGGGCCGACGCCAAGTCATCGATCTTCTACAACCGGGTCAAGGGTGAGATGGAGGCGGCCCTCAGGGCCCAGGACTGGCCGCAATTGACCCTCTGCCGCCCTTCCCTGCTGCTGGGCGACCGCGTCGAACCGCGCCTGGCCGAGCAACTGGCCGGGCCGTTGTCGAAGCTGATCCCAGGCAAGTACCACGGCATCGAAGCCTGCCAACTGGCCTGGGCCATGTGGCGCCTGGCGCTGGAAGAGCAGGATGGGGTGAGGGTGGTGGAGTCGGATGAGTTGCGTAGGCTCGGCAAATGATTCTGCAGCGCCTGACCGGGCCTCATCGCGAGCAAGCTCGCTCCCACAGTTGACCGAGTTTCGCCAGGAAGAATGAGGTCGAATGTGGGAGCGAGCTTGCTCGCGATGGGCGCACCACCGCCCCAAAGCCAAGCCCCCATTCCGGTGTTTGCTACATCCCCCCAGTCGCCCGGAACCCCACGCCGATTGCGGTGAACAACGACAACGGCAACAGCAAGGTATCCAGCAGCGCACTGCCCGGCAGATCGACGCCAGGATAGCTCGGCGCCTCGGCCCCGAAGCGGTCCTTGGCGCAGCAGCCGCCGTTGAGCGCGTAAAGATCCAGGCGCGTGCCCGCATACACCACCGGCGCACCGGGCTTGGCCGCGTCGAGGGTGCGGGCGGTGGCGCAGCCGGTCAGTTGCAGCGCCAGCAGCACGATCAGCAGCTTATTCATCGCTGCTCAAATGATGCTCGCCCCAGCGCGGCAGCATGTCCTGGGGGATGTTCAGCAGGTTGAGAATCCGCGCGACGACGAAATCGATCAGGTCGTCGATGGTCTGCGGCTGGTGATAGAAACCCGGCGAGGCCGGCAGGATGGTCACGCCCATGTTCGACAGCTTGAGCATGTGCTCCAGGTGAATACTCGAATACGGCGCTTCCCGCGGCACCAGGATCAACGAGCGGCGCTCCTTGAGCGTGACGTCCGCCGCCCGTTCGATCAGGTTGTTGCAGGCCCCGGTGGCAATCGCCGACAGCGTCCCGGTGGAACACGGCACCACCACCATGGCCGCCGGCGCGCCGGAGCCCGAGGCCACCGGTGACATCCAGTCTTCCTTGCCATACACGCGAATCTGCCCCGCCGCCGCACCGGTGTATTCGGTGAGGAAGGCCTGCATCATCTGGGTCTTGGCCGGCAGGGTCACGTCGGTCTCGGTGGCCATCACCAGTTGCGCGGCCTTGGAGATCAGGAAGTGCACCTCGCGGTCTTCGCGCACCAGGCAATCGAGCAGGCGCAAGCCGTACTGGGCGCCGGAAGCGCCGGTCATCGCCAGGGTGATGCGTTCCGGACTGTTGTTCATCGCAGCGCCTCGGCCAGTTTGCCGTGCAGGCCGCCGAAGCCGCCGTTGCTCATGATCACCACGTGGGTACCGGGCTGGGCCTGGCTCTTCACGCGTTCGATGATGCCCTCCAGGGAATCGCTGACAATCGACGGCACCGTGCACAGCGCGGCGGTGGCGCCGAGGTCCCAGCCCAGGTTGGCCGGTGCGTACCAGATCACCTGGTCGGCATCGACCACGCTTTCCGGCAGGCCATCGCGGTGAGCGCCGAGCTTCATGGAGTTGGAGCGCGGCTCGATGATCGCGATCAGCGGCGCCTCGCCGATGCGCTTGCGCAAACCGTCGAGGGTGGTGGCGATGGCGGTCGGGTGGTGGGCGAAGTCGTCATAAATGGTGATGCCGTTGACCTCGGCGACTTTCTCCATCCGCCGCTTCACGCTCTTGAACGCGCTCAACGCGGCGATGCCCATGGACGGCACCACGCCGACATGCCGGGCCGCCGCCAACGTCGCCAGGGCGTTGGCGACGTTGTGCTGGCCGGTCATGTCCCACTCGACCACGCCTTGGGACTGGCCTTCGAACATGACTTCAAATTGCGAACCGTCATCCTTGAGCAACTTCACCTGCCATTGACCGCCCGCACCGGTGGTTTGCACCGGGGTCCAGCAGCCCATTTCAATGACGCGCTGCAAGGCCGGTTCGGTGGTCGGATGGATCACCAGGCCTTCGCTCGGAATGATGCGCACCAAATGGTGGAACTGCCGTTCGATAGCCGACAGATCAGGGAAGATGTCGGCGTGATCGAACTCAAGGTTGTTGAGAATCGCTGTGCGTGGACGGTAATGGACGAATTTCGAGCGTTTATCGAAAAACGCGCTGTCGTATTCATCCGCCTCGATCACGAAGAACGGCGTGCCACCCAGGCGCGCCGACACCGAGAAATTCTGCGGCACGCCACCGATCAGGAAACCCGGGCTCATGCCGGCGTGTTCCAGGACCCAGGCGAGCATGCTGCTGGTGGTGGTCTTGCCGTGGGTGCCGGCCACGGCCAGGACCCAACGGCCCTGCAACACGTGATCGGCCAGCCACTGCGGCCCGGACACGTACGGCAGGCCTTTGTTGAGCACGTACTCCACCGCCGGGTTGCCCCGGGACATGGCGTTGCCGATGACCACCAGGTCCGGCGCCGGGTCCAGTTGCGCCGGGTCGTAGCCTTGGGTCAGTTCGATGCCCTGGGCTTCCAGCTGGGTGCTCATCGGCGGATAGACGTTGGCGTCGGAACCGGTCACGTGATGGCCCAGCTCCTTGGCCAGGACCGCCATCGAACCCATGAAAGTGCCGCAAATACCGAGAATATGGATGTGCATAGTCGACCTCGTAAAACATGGCCGCAGGTTAGCGTAGGGAGGGGGAAATCGCACCTTGTGTTTCGAACGCCAGCCATCAGGACACCGCAAATACCCTGTGGGAGCGAGCTTGCTCGCGATAGCGGTCTTACCGCCAACACAGGTGTTGAATGACACACTGCCATCGCGAGCAAGCTCGCTCCCACAGTTGAATGTACTACCCGGCTTTTGTGGCGAGGGGATTTATTCCCTCGCCACAAAGGCAGTCAGTGCTTTATCGGGCGATAGCGTGTTTACGCAACTTTCGGTAAAGGGTATTGCGGCTGATCCCCAGTTGTTCCGCCGTGTGGGTCATGTGCCAGCGCTGGCGCTCCAGTGCATCGAGCAACGCCAGCCGCTCGGCATCTTCCAGTGGCCGTTCTGCCACCGCTTCAACCACAGCCACCGGGCGCTGGCGGATCATCGCCGGCAAGTCCTCCAGCCCGATCCGCCCACCGTCACACAACGCGGCCAGGGTGCGCAGTACATTGCGCAGTTGCCGCACGTTGCCCGGCCAGTCGAACCCCAGCAACGCCTGGCGCGCCGGCTCGTCGATGAGCACCGTCTCGGCCCCGCTCTCCTCAGCCAACAGGAAGTCCAGCAACTGCGACTTGTCACTGCGCTCGCGCAACGGCGGGAGGGGGATTTCCAAGCCATTGAGGCGGTAGTACAAATCCTCGCGGAAACTGCCGTCCCGCACCCGGTCGAGCAACTGCCGGTGGGTGGCACTGATGATGCGCACGTTCACCGCCTCGGGCTCGCCGCCGATGGGCACCACCTGGCGATCTTCCAGCACCCGCAGCAAACGGGTCTGCAAGGCCAGGGGCATGTCGCCGATTTCATCGAGGAACAGCGTGCCGCCGTCGGCCTGTTGCAGCTTGCCGCGCATGCCTTCCTTGCGTGCGCCGGTGAAGCTGCCGCCGCGATAACCGAACAGCTCGCTCTCGATCAGGCTTTCGGGGATGGCCGCGCAGTTGAGGGCGACGAAGTGCTTGCCGGCGCGCTGGCTGGCGTGGTGCACGGCCTTAGCGAACGCCTCCTTGCCGGAGCCGGTTTCGCCATGGATCAGCAACGGCACATCGCGTTCGAACACCCGCAGCGCCTTGCGAAAATGCTCCTGCAACGCCGCGTCCCCCAGGCAGATACCCGGCAGCCGCGCGGGCTCGATGGCCTTGAGCAGCGCCGGCGCGACCGGCACCGGCACACTGCGCGGCTGCCCACGCAACACCGCGAACAAATGCCGTCCATCACGGGTGCGCAGCGGCCAACTGGCGCTGGCCTGGGGGCTGGCCCGCCCCAGCAACTCGTCCAGTGAACAGTCGAAAAAGTCTTCCACCCGCTGGCCCAGCAAGCTGCCGCGAATATGCCCCAACAGGTTGAGGGCGCTCTGGTTGACCGCGCAGATCCGCCCTTCGCCGTCGAACGCCAGCAAGCCTTCGCTGAACAGCCCTACGGATTCGGCCTGCAAATGAAAGCGCAGCAGCCATTGATTGTCGAAGCAACGGAGGAAATAGCAGCTCTCGATCATCTTCGCCGAGAGATTGACCAGGGCCATGGTGTGGAACTGGCTCTGGCGCGACACGTCCGGCCGCGCCGAGGACACGTCGAGCACCGCCAGCAATTCGCCCTGGGGATCGAACACCGGGCTGGCCGAACAGGTCAGGCCGGTGTGGCGGCCGCGAAAGTGTTCTTCCTGGTGGATGGTCAGGGCCTGGCGTTCCACCAGGCAGGTGCCGATGCCGTTGGTGCCTTCGCAAGCTTCGCTCCAGTCTGCGCCGAGCCAGAGGCCAGCCCGTTCGAAAATCTTCCGTTCGCTGGGGGCGGTGACGCAGTTGAGGATCACGCCCCGGGCGTCGGTCAGCAACACCGCGTGGCCGGCGCCGGACAGTTGCTGGTGCAGGCTGGTCATTTCATTGCCGGCGATGTGCAGCACCTGTTGCAAGCGCTCGCGGCTCTCCAGCACCCGGCCATGCTCGAGCACCGTCGGCGCCAGGTTCTGGGCCGGGTCGAGGTGATAGTCCTCGAGGCAGCGCAGCCAGGAACGGGCAATCGACGGATCGCTGCCAGGGCCCTGCAAATGGGCCTTGCCCTGGGTGACCGTGAGGACTTGCTGGGCATGGCGACTCAAATGGTTGCTGTGCATTTCTTATTATTCTCCCCGAAGGACCTGCCTCACTGGAGCAACTGGCGAATATCCAACTGTGAACACTGAACCCCGTGGCGAGGGAGCTTGCTCCCGCTCGACTGCGCAGCAGTCGCCTTCGATCTGATGTGAACACTTTTGGGTCTGCTGCGCAGCCCAGCGGGAGCAAGCTCCCTCGCCACAAAAGCTGTCCTGTCACAAAAATACAGTTGCCAGAGATTCCAGGATCGAAGCCCAGCATCCTCCAGCCCAACCGCCTTTGCAATGCTGGCGCGACCTGCCAGTCACAGACTGTCTCGCATCTGGCACAAACTGTCACACCCGCTGTATCGCAAGCGTCACACACCCCCTCCGTTTGTCCGACCAACTCCTCCTAAAGTCTTGATTTCCGGGCCCTGCAAGGCAATGGCCCGACCTTTGCTCTAGGCTTTACTACCAGCGCTCGATTTTGCGCGGCCTCCCGTATAAGCACAAAAGCCAAGGAGAACTCATCATGCGTTACGCTCACCCCGGTACTGAAGGCGCTATCGTTTCGTTCAAGAGCAAATACGGTAACTACATCGGCGGCGAGTTCGTCGCGCCGGTCAAAGGTCAGTACTTCACCAATACTTCCCCGGTCAATGGCCAGCCCATTGCCGAATTCCCGCGCTCCACGGCCGAAGACATCGAAAAAGCCCTGGACGCCGCCCACGCCGCTGCCGATGCCTGGGGGGCCACGTCGGCCCAGGCCCGTTCGCTGGTCCTGCTGAAAATTGCCGACCGCATCGAGCAGAACCTCGAACTGCTGGCGATCACCGAGTCCTGGGACAACGGCAAGGCCGTGCGCGAAACCCTCAACGCCGACATCCCCCTGGCCGCCGACCACTTCCGCTACTTCGCCGGCTGCCTGCGGGCCCAGGAAGGCGCGGCCGCCGAGATCGATGGCAACACCGTGGCCTACCACATCCATGAACCCCTGGGCGTGGTCGGGCAGATCATCCCGTGGAACTTCCCGCTGCTGATGGCCGCCTGGAAACTCGCCCCGGCCCTGGCCGCCGGTAACTGCGTGGTGCTCAAGCCGGCCGAGCAAACGCCGCTGGGCATCTGCGTGCTCATGGAGCTGATCGGCGACCTGCTGCCGCCCGGCGTGCTGAACGTGGTGCAAGGCTTCGGCAAGGAAGCCGGCGAAGCCCTGGCCACCAGCAAGCGCATCGCCAAGATCGCCTTCACCGGCTCCACCCCGGTGGGCTCGCACATCATGAAATGCGCGGCCGAAAACATCATCCCGTCCACCGTGGAACTGGGCGGCAAGTCGCCGAACATCTTCTTCGAAGACATCATGCAGGCTGAACCGAGCTTCATCGAGAAAGCCGCTGAAGGCCTGGTGCTGGCGTTCTTCAACCAGGGCGAAGTCTGCACCTGCCCATCCCGCGCCCTGGTGCAGGAATCGATCTACGACGAATTCATGCAAGTGGTGATGAAGAAAGTCCTGCAGATCAAACGCGGCGACCCCCTGGACACCGACACCATGGTCGGCGCCCAGGCGTCCGAGCAGCAATTCGACAAGATTCTTTCGTACCTGGAAATCGCCAAGGGCGAAGGCGCCGAGCTGCTGACCGGCGGCAAAGTGGAAAAACTCGAGGGCAACCTGGCGACCGGGTACTACATCCAGCCGACCCTGCTCAAGGGCACCAACAAGATGCGCGTGTTCCAGGAAGAGATCTTCGGCCCGGTGGTGAGCATCACCACCTTCAAGGACGAAGCCGAAGCCCTGGCGATCGCCAACGACACCGAGTTCGGCCTCGGCGCCGGCCTGTGGACCCGCGACATCAACCGCGCCTACCGCATGGGCCGGGCGATCAAGGCCGGGCGCGTCTGGACCAACTGCTACCACCTGTACCCGGCCCATGCCGCGTTCGGTGGCTACAAGAAATCCGGTGTCGGCCGTGAAACCCACAAGATGATGCTCGACCATTACCAGCAGACCAAGAACCTGCTGGTGAGCTACGACATAAATCCGTTGGGGTTCTTCTAAGCCATTGGGGCGAGGCAGGGCCTCCTGCTTTGCCCTTTAGATAGCCATCGCGAGCAAGCTCGCTCCCACAGGGGTCTGTGGATAACTCTTTTTCTGGGTTGGCATAGATCCACTGTGGGAGCGAGCTTGCTCGCGATGACGCCCTCACTGACAACATCAAAACACCGCCCCACCGCTCTGGCACGAGCCTTGCGTGCCCGCTCCACAGCAAACCCGAAAGTCCAATAGATCAAACAATAAAAAAGACAGAGAGGACTTATGACTTCTACCACCCAACTCAAACCCACACTCGGCACCCTGCATTTATGGGGCATCGCCGTCGGCCTGGTGATTTCCGGCGAATACTTCGGCTGGAGCTACGGCTGGGGCACCGCCGGGACCCTGGGCTTTCTCGTCACCGCCCTCATGGTGGCGCTGATGTACACCTGCTTCATCTTCAGTTTCACCGAACTGACCACCGCGATTCCCCACGCCGGCGGGCCGTTTGCCTACAGCCGACGGGCCTTTGGCGAGAAAGGCGGGTTGATCGCCGGGATCGCCACCCTGATCGAATTCGTCTTTGCGCCCCCGGCCATCGCCATGGCGATTGGCGCCTACCTCAACGTGCAATTTCCCGAACTGGACCCCAAGCTCGCGGCGGTCGGCGCGTACATCGTGTTCATGACCCTGAACATCCTCGGCGTCAGCATCGCCGCCGCGTTCGAGCTGGTGGTCACCGTGCTGGCGGTCGCCGAATTGCTGGTGTTCATGGGCGTGGTCGCGCCGGGCTTCAGCTTCAGTAACTTCGTGCTCAATGGCTGGGCCGGCTCCAACGAGTTCAGCCTCGCCTCGATCCCGGGCATTTTCGCGGCGATCCCCTTCGCCATCTGGTTCTTCCTCGCCATTGAAGGCGCGGCCATGGCCGCCGAAGAAGCCAAGGACCCGAAACGCACCATTCCTCGCGCCTATGTCAGCGGCATCCTGACCCTGGTGTTCCTCGCCATCGGCGTGATGATCATGGCCGGCGGCGTGGGTGACTGGCGCACCCTGTCGAACATCAACGACCCGCTGCCCCAGGCCATGAAGGCGGTGGTCGGCAACAATTCAACCTGGATGCACATGTTGGTATGGATCGGCCTGTTCGGTCTGGTGGCGAGTTTCCACGGGATCATCCTCGGCTACTCGCGGCAGTTCTTCGCCCTGGCCCGAGCCGGCTACCTGCCCCGTGGCCTGGCGAAACTGTCGCGCTTCCAGACCCCGCACCGGGCGATCCTGGCCGGCGGCGTCATCGGCATCGCGGCGATCTACAGCGATGGCCTGGTGAACCTGCAAGGCATGAGCCTGACGGCGGCGATGATCACCATGTCGGTGTTCGGCGCCATCGTGATGTACATCATCAGCATGCTCAGCCTGTTCAGATTGCGTAAGACCGAACCGAACCTGGAACGCACCTTCCGCGCCCCGGGCTACCCGATCGTGCCGGGCATTGCGCTGTTCCTGGCGGTGGTGTGCCTGGTGGCGATGGCGTGGTTCAACACGGTGATTGGCTTGGTGTTCCTCGGCTTCATGATTGTCGGCTACCTGTATTTCCAACTGACCGCCAAGCAACGCTCCGATGCGCCGGCGGACGCTATGCTCACAGGTATCTGAACGTTGCACCGGCGCCGGGCTGAGGGCCTGGCGCCTGCCATTTAAAAGTGCACGCAGCTCCGCCCTTGTGGGAGCGGGCTTGCTCGCGAATGCGGTGTGTCATTCAGCACATGTATCGGATGACACACCGCATTCGCAAGCAAGCCCGCTCCCACAGGTTGGATCTGCGGTGTTTAGGTAATTTAGAACCAGGAGGACACCGCCCATGGCCGCATTCGCCCATTCCGTCGGCGCCCAGACCTATCGCTTCGACAGCCTCAAGGACCTGATGGCCAAGGCCAGCCCGGCGCGCTCCGGGGATTTCCTCGCCGAAATCGCCGCGCTCAACGATGGCGAGCGAGTAGCCGCGCAAATGGCCTTGGCCGACCTGCCCCTCAGCCATTTCCTGCAGGAAATGCTGATTCCTTACGAGGCCGACGAAGTCACCCGGTTGATCGTCGACACCCACGACAAACAAGCCTTCGCCACCGTCAGCCACCTCACGGTCGGCGGTTTTCGCGACTGGCTGCTCAGCGATGCCGCCGATGAACAGAGCCTGCGGGCACTGGCCCCCGGCCTGACGCCGGAGATGGTCGCCGCCGTGTCGAAAATCATGCGCGTGCAGGATTTGGTGCTGGTGGCGCAGAAAATCCGCGTGGTCACCAAATTCCGCGGCACTCTCGGCCTGCGCGGGCGGCTGTCCACCCGACTGCAACCCAACCACCCCACCGACGAACCCGCCGGGATCGCCGCGAGCATCCTCGACGGCCTGCTCTTCGGCAACGGCGACGCCATGATCGGCATCAACCCGGCCACCGACAGCACCGCCTCGATCTGCGCCATGCTGGAAATGCTCGACGCCATCATCCAGCGCTACGACATTCCCACCCAAGGCTGCGTGCTGACCCACGTCACCACCTCCATCGAAGCGGCGAACCGCGGCGTGCCTTTGGACCTGGTGTTCCAGTCCATCGCCGGCACCGAAGCGGCCAACGCCAGTTTCGGCATCAGCCTGAGCATCTTGAAGGAAGGCTACGACGCCGGGCTCAGCCTGAATCGCGGCACCCTCGGCAACAACCTGATGTATTTCGAAACCGGCCAGGGCAGCGCGCTGTCGGCCAACGCCCACCACGGCGTCGATCAACAGACCTGCGAGACCCGAGCCTACGCCGTCGCACGGCATTTCAACCCGTTTTTGGTGAACACGGTTGTAGGCTTCATCGGCCCGGAATACCTGTACAACGGCAAACAGATCATCCGCGCCGGCCTCGAAGACCACTTCTGCGGCAAGCTGCTGGGCGTGCCGATGGGCTGCGACATCTGCTACACCAACCACGCCGAAGCCGACCAGGACGACATGGACACCCTGCTGACCCTGCTGGGCGTGGCCGGGATCAACTTCATCATGGGCATCCCCGGCTCCGACGACATCATGCTCAACTACCAGACCACCTCGTTCCACGACGCCCTCTACGCCCGCCAGACCCTGGGCCTGAAGCCGGCGCCGGAGTTCGAAACCTGGCTGGCGAACATGGGCATCTTCACCCAGGCCGATGGCCGGGTGCGATTTGGCGACAACCTGCCACCGGCGTTCCGTCACGCCCTCGCACATCTGGGATGAGTGAACTGCCCATGGATAAAAAACCTGTCGACCCGCAAAACCCTTGGCTGAATCTACGCAACCTCACCCCGGCGCGCATCGCCCTGGGCCGCACCGGCACCAGCCTGCCGACCCAGGCGCAACTGGATTTCCAGTACGCCCACGCCCAGGCCCGCGATGCCGTGCACCTGGCCTTCGATCACCAGGGCATTCGCGCACAGCTGACCGAGCGCGGCCGTGAAAGCCTGTTGCTCCACAGCGCCGCGGCTGACCGGCACAGTTATCTACAGCGCCCGGACCTGGGCCGCCGGCTCGACGACGCCTCCGCGCAAGTCCTGCAGGACTACGCCGCGGCCCATCCCGGCGGCGTAGACCTGGCCATCGTCGTGGCTGACGGCCTGTCGGCACTGGCGGTGCATCGCCATACCTTGCCATTCCTGGCACGGCTGGAAGAACAGATCAGCACTGAAGGCTGGTCGACGTCGCCGGTGATCCTGGTGGAACAGGGCCGCGTCGCCGTGGCCGATGAAGTGGCGCAGCGGCTCGGCGCGAAAATGTCGGTGATCCTCATCGGCGAACGCCCCGGCCTCAGCTCCCCCGACAGCCTGGGGCTGTATTTCACCTACGCGCCCAAGGTCGGCCTGACCGACGCCTATCGCAACTGCATCTCCAATGTCCGCCTCGAAGGCCTGAGCTACGGCATGGCGGCCCATCGCTTGATCTACCTGATGCGCGAGGCCTGCCGCCGGCAGCTTTCGGGCGTCAATCTGAAGGACGAAGCCCAGGTGAACACTCTAGAGACGGAAAACGGAGCCGATATGAAAGGTAATTTCCTACTGGCGCCGCCCCGAAACTGATCCGTTTATCCGATTGCGTTTTTGATCCGCTTTCAGGCAGCATCAAAAAACACGGCAGCGCGACGTTGTTGTCAGAGTATCTGTCGACCTTTGCAGACGAGACCTACCATGCGGATTATTCAAGCCTCGCTGGAACACCTGGACCTGCTGACCCCATTGTTCGTCAAGTACCGGGAATTCTACGGCTCATTGCCTTACCCGGATTCGTCCCGAGCCTTCCTCGAAAAGCGCCTGCGCCGCAAGGAATCGGTGATCTACCTGGCCTTGCCCGACGACGATAACAGCCGGTTGCTGGGGTTCTGCCAGCTCTACCCGAGCTACTCATCCCTGTCCCTCAAGCGCGTATGGATCCTCAACGACATCTACGTCGCCGAAGACGCCCGCCGCCAACTGGTGGCCGACAACCTGATCCGCACCGCGAAAAAAATGGCCAAGGAAACCAACGCCGTGCGCATGCGCGTCTCCACCAGCAGCAACAACGAAGTGGCGCAGAAAACCTACGAATCGATCGGCTTCAAGGAAGACACCGAGTTCAAGAACTACGTGTTGCCGATCAGTGAAGGGATCTGATCCCTGTGGCTGAGTCCCCCTGACACACCACCAACCCCGTGGCGAGGGAGCTTGCTCCCGCTGGGCTGCGCAGCAGCTCCAAAACCTGAGCACGCGGTGTATCAGCCCGACCGAGTCGCCTGCTTCAGGGCCGCTTCGCGCCCCAGCGGGAGCAAGCTCCCTCACCACAAGAGCCTTCACCCAGCCTGCACCCAACCACAACACCACCGAAATCCCTAGCTACAAACTCACCCCGCTCCCTACCCTCCACCCCGTATAATGCCGCTCTTCCCGGCTTGTAAGAAAAAGCTACACACTCTGTAGCCATACTCCAAGCCCGACCCAAAGCCTGCCGAGCCAGGCCACCACCACAGGTGTTATGCATGGATTTCAATCCCCTCGACCTCATCCTGCACCTCGATGTGTACCTCGACCTGCTGGTGACCAACTACGGCACCTGGGTCTACGCCATCCTGTTCCTGGTGATCTTCTGTGAAACCGGCTTGGTGGTCATGCCGTTCCTGCCCGGCGACTCCCTGCTGTTCATCGCCGGCGCCGTCGCCGCCGGTGGCGCCATGGACCCACTGCTGCTGGCCGGCCTGCTGATGCTCGCGGCCATCCTCGGCGACAGCACCAACTACCTCATCGGCCGCACCGCCGGCGAAAAACTGTTCAGCAACCCCAACTCGAAAATCTTCCGCCGCGACTACCTGCAGCAAACCCACGACTTCTACGACAAGCACGGCGGCAAAACCGTGACCCTGGCGCGCTTCCTGCCGATCATCCGCACCTTCGCCCCCTTCGTCGCTGGCGTGGGCAAAATGAACTACCTGCGCTTCTTCGGCTTCAGCGTCCTCGGCACCGTCCTGTGGGTCGGCGGCCTGGTGACCCTCGGTTACTTCTTCGGCAACGTACCCTTCATCAAGCAGAACCTGTCGCTGCTGGTGGTCGGCATCATCCTGCTGTCGCTGCTGCCGATGATCATCAGCCTGGTCCGCAGCAAAATGGGCCAACGCGCTTCGAAAGCCTGATCGCCCATGTGGTCCCTGAGCAGCTGGCGCCGCCAACGCACCCTCGCCAAACACCCCGTCCCCGACGAAACCTGGCAGCGGGTGCGCCATCAACTGAGCTTCCTCGACGGCATCAGCGCCGCCGAGGACCAGTGGCTGCGGGAAGCCTGCGTGCTGTTCCTGCATGACAAACACCTCACCGCCCTGCCCGGCGTCGAACTGCACCAGGAACAACGCCTGCTCCTCGCCGCCCAGGCCCAATTGCCGTTGATGCACCTCGGCGAGCTGAACTGGTACCAGGGCTTCCACGAAATCGTCCTCTACCCCGACGACTTCCTCAGCCCCCAGCGCTACCGCGACGCCAGCGGCATCGAGCACGAATGGGACGGCGAACACAGCGGCGAAGCCTGGCCCCAGGGCCCGATCATCCTGGCCTGGGACGGCGTGATGGCCAGCGGCGGCTGGGACGGCTACAACCTGGTGATTCACGAACTGGCGCACAAACTCGACATGCTCAACGGCGACGCCAACGGCCTGCCACCGCTGCACCCCGGCATGCGCGTCAGCGACTGGGCCGAAGCCATGCAACAGGCCTTCGACGACCTCGACCGCCAACTGGACCAGAACCCCGACGCAGAAACCCTCATCGATCCCTACGCCGCGGAAAACCCGGCGGAGTTCTTCGCCGTCACCAGCGAATACTTCTTCAGCGCCCCGGACCTGCTGCACCAGGCCTATCCACGGGTCTATGAACAACTCAAGGCCTTCTACCGCCAGGATCCTTTGGCCCGGCTGCGGCAACTTCAAGCCGAAGATCCGGTCTATCAGGCGTCATACTAAGGTCTCTAAGACCCTGGTAACGTGGCAACAGCGGCCGAATATGCCTATAATCGCCGCCACTTTTTGGTCAATCCGACCAAGTCATTTGGTCAACTAACGGGGGCACCGCCCAATGAGCTACAGCAAGATTCCGGCTGGCAAAGACCTGCCGAACGACATCTACGTCGCGATCGAAATCCCGGCCAACCACGCCCCGATCAAATACGAAATCGACAAAGACAGCGACTGCCTGTTCGTTGACCGTTTCATGGCCACCCCCATGTTCTACCCGGCCAACTACGGCTTCATCCCCAACACCCTGGCCGACGACGGCGACCCCCTCGACGTGCTGGTCGTGACCCCATACCCGGTTGCCCCTGGCTCGGTCATCCGCGCCCGTCCAGTCGGCATCCTGAACATGACCGACGACGGCGGCGGCGATGCCAAAGTCATCGCAGTACCACACGACAAACTGTCGCAACTGTACGTCGACGTGAAGGAATACACCGACCTGCCGCCACTGCTGATCCAGCAGATCGAGCACTTCTTCGAGAACTACAAAGACCTCGAAAAAGGCAAGTGGGTCAAGATCGAAGGCTGGGCCGGCGCAGACGCCGCCCGCGAAGCGATCACCAAGTCGGTTGCCGCCTACAAAGGCTGAAACAAACTTGAAAAGAACCCCGGTTTGCCCCGGGGTTTTTTTATGCCTTAATGGTTTCTAATACGAAGCTGTATTAACACCGTTTACCCACGTTTAGCCCGCGCCTTTCAAATCCCAAAAACGGAAAGATCGTCTTATATATTTGCACGACATGTTTATTGCCGAAAACACAGTCGCCCCTAAACTTTCCGTTTATGAAAATACTTTCCAGTGGCGACCGCTTCCGAGCCCTTCTAAAAGAAGCGAACATCCGATCCGCCGACTTCGCGAAGTTATACGGCGTGAAATCCCAACACGTGAACAACTGGTTCAACCGTGGCATCCCGCCAGGGCGCATCCACTCCATCGCCAGCCTGCTGACCGTCAGCCCGGAGTGGCTCGCCCACGGCGAAGGCCCGCAAACCCCATTGGGCCTCGGCCCCGGCACCACCTACGAGGCGGCCGAAAACGATGGTGTCTACAGCGTGCTGGAACCCACGGACATCGAACTGCCTTTCTATAAGGAGGTCCCCATCGCCCCCGGCGAAACCAAAACCCACATCGTCGAAATCCCCGACCAATCCATCCGCCTGCCCCGCAGCCACCTCGAAACCCTGGAAATAAACCCCAACGACGCCATCTGCCTCACCATGGTCGGCGACAGCATGGCCGAACGCATCGAAGACGGCTCCACCCTCGCCATCGACCGCGGCCTGACCCAAATCGTCGACGGCCAAATCTACGCCCTCGAACACGACGGCATGCTCCGCATCAAATACCTGCACCGCATCCCCGGCAACCGACTGCGCCTGCGCAGCCACAACAGCGCGGCCTACCCGGACGAAGTCTTCAGCGCCGAACAGATCGAGGCGCAGAACATACGGGTGATCGGCTGGGTGTTCTGGTGGTCCACTCTTAACAAACAGAGGCCGCCGGTGTGCGACTGACCCACCCGAACGGGCAGACAGGCAAAGCTCCTCGTGGCGAGGAGCTTCTGTACTGAGGAGCTTGTGATGAGGAGCTTTTGTGGCGAGGGAGCTTGCTCCCGCTGGGCTGCGAAGCAGCCCCTGCTTTTACCCGAATCACTCTAACCCAATGATTCCACACCACTTACCACTGGGATTCTGCCAAAAACCCGCGTATCCTCCGCCCCACATTTGCGAGCCCACACCTCGCACCGACAAGGCAGATCACTTTCTGACCAAGTCCCACAGCCGGCCGCAAGAGCCGGATGTACGTTTTGAAGGCTGGTGAGGTTTGTCAAAAACGAACTGAGTTAGTCAACGAGAAGCCGGCCATAAGCCGGCTTTTTAATGTCTTTTTGAAACAAACTCTCATCTACTGAAATCCGTTAGAGCCTCACTAGATCAGGGTTTAGCCTTCTTTTTCCATCCGCCATTTCTAGAGTCCAGCGGAGAATCAAGTCTGGAACCCAGAGGGCGGAAAAATACAGGCAAACTGTCGCAAACATTTCGCAAACATTTCGCAAACATTTCGCAAACATGACTTGGCGCCTACAAAAACCAAATCAACTCAAAAAATCATGAAGACGCTTTTCGAGATGCTCTAAATCGGATATTTCGCACTCCCAAACTGTAAGTACGCTCCATCCACTCGCTATCAAGAGATTATTATTTAAACTATCTCTAATAACGTTCGCTTCAAATTTTTCACTCCAAAACAGCTGATTTGTTTTTGGCATCCTGCATAGATGACATCCGACATGCCTATGCCAAAAACAGCCATGCACAAAAATCACCTTTCGCTTCTTGGCGAAAACTATGTCTGGCTTTCCCGGCAAACTATTGTCGTGCAACCGATAACGAAACCCTGCCGCATGCAAAACACGACGCACAGTCATCTCTGGACGCGTATTTTTTCCTTTCACGAGCGACATTATGTGGCTTCGCTTCGCCGAGCTCACAGTATCAATCATAAACATCTACCAATAGCCAATCACCAATAAGGCTCCAACCCAAACAACCAATCTTGGAATACTGCCCGAGTGACTTTCCCCCCTAGACTAAATAATGCGGAGTCTCAAAAAACTCCGCACCTCACTTACGCCTGACTAACGGGGTATTTTGTTGCAAAAACACAAGCCTTAGCCTGCGGAGGACTCGCAAGCATTGGCCACCAAAACGGCCCAGCCTTCCAACCCAGCGCAGGAGTACCTTCCTGTTTAAGAAGAATAATAGCTGGAGCCCTTCGAGTCGGAGCCAGCGCTATTTTCCGAAACTCATCAGTACCTAGAATAGAAAGGCCCGAGCGATCTCCCGACTTATCCTTCGATAGACGCCTACCTTTTTCAGCCATTATCAGCACATACTGATCTTTTTCATCAGCCTTGCTTACATAATATTCAAGCAACCCCTTCATAGCCTCCCAATCAAAAGGGCTACGGCCATCCGACACAAGAGTTTTAGATATAAGATCAATTAGCTCAAGTGCTTGCACCAAAGGAACCTTCACAAAAGCTTTGGTCCCTACACAACCTAAAGGTATTAATGCCTCAATTTTTTTCATGACCACATTCAGCTTTGACTGAGCAACTGTGTCAAAATTAATGGGAAGGTGCATCACGTTCGGCCGAATCGCGACTAGATCACTTAATGAGACTTTGCTTGGAGAACACGGAATAACTCCGCCTTGCGCGTTACGCTGAATGAATACAACCCCCCTATCATGAGCGCCACCCTCAAAGGCCTGCCGAAGAGCAGTCTCCAAATCATGGATAACACCTAAGCGAGCGTAGACCCCTTGTGAAGTATAGAATCGAGTTACTGCCAAATCAGCGATTGGCCTAGCGCCATACATACGGGAGTGCTGAAGCACCGTATCTGCTTGCATTCGCTTGGGATTTCTACCGTAATAAAATGCCAAGAGATTAGGCACTGTTATACCACGATCCAGGATACTCCCCCCAATAAAGATATTAACCTTTGTCCGAAGCTGCAACTCAGCAGTCTCCTGATTTAGCAAAGACTCAAGTTCAACATCGGAGTTAACTTTTTGTACGTTCACTTCCCCGTCAGAAATAAGCTCGCATACTGCTTTAAAGGCTTTTCGAGAAGTAGGTAAATGCCCTCGATTTGCATGCACAGATCTTTTCAAGTCCGCATAAGCCTCGTCAAATAATGTTTTCAGCCTTTCGTCAGCGCTCACTGCAGCGTCTTCAAACACCGTTATTAACTTTAAAACCGTATCCCACTGCCAGCTATGCGCAGCCCGCTGTGTATCATTATGAATAATCATTGCATATTTCAACAGCGGAAGGTCCAACTCTTGTTGTTGCTCACGACGTATGGCCACCGCCAATATAAATGTAATCAGACTCAGCCTTAATGTTTTAATATTTTCACTTATCCAAAGTCGGTCACTTCTGATCACCCGCCCATCACTTGACCTTAGCGCATCATGCTCTTTCTCATCAACCTCAATAAATAAATAGTGCCTCGGATCTTCAGGCCCATGCCCGCCAAAATAGGCATCACCTCCTATATATGCCCCATGAATAGGCAAAACCTCAGTAAACATTGGCCTTTTAGGGTAAAAGACTTCTTGCGATTCATTAACCTGCTCATAACTTTCAGGCTGAAGATAAAGAGCATACGGCGTAGCTGTAACTTGAAGGAAAGAAATTCGAGATAAGCCCGCACGAAGTGCATCCATTTGGCTAGCTATTGTTCCTTGGGCGACTTCACGGCTTCCTTTTTTCTTGGAAAACCTAACGCTAGCCATATCCGCCTCATCGTCAACCAACAACACCCTTCTCTGCTTCAACGAGGGATATGCATTAAATAAATCTTCAATTCTAGCGAGATTTTGCGACTGTTTCTTTGCGACAATAACGATCTTCCTGCGCAGCTCAGAGTTAGTCAGCCGATCTGGCGCGGACATAATATCAAACAGAAAAATTTCATCCTGTTCTATGAACTCTTTAAAATCCAGACCAATCCGTTTAACCGTTTGCTTTGCAAGAGTTTTAGTACCCTTCGTCAGGACGATGGCAATGTCATACCCACGGTCAAAAGCCCTTGCAATGACGCCAAGGAACGCACGTGTTTTACCGGATTGGATTTTCCCCAGAAGCATGCCTGGTCGATTTGGATCATCAGCGGTGTCTAGCTGATCAACAACGCTCTCGACGCACTGCTGTAAAAGCTCATCATCTCCCCTGCGATCCCTGAGACGTGGATAAAGACTCATACATACCCTCTTTCCGTGGTGGGACATAGTTAAATGGCATGTTGCCATCAAAACAAAGCTGTTCGCAAAGGATAGCGCTTTCATGGAAGAACGCATTTCGGGTCTCAGCAATAGCAGCGCTTGTCACCTTCGCCCCGCCTAGACCAGACCACTTGTGATCTACCTATCCGGGGCGGAGGTTGCTTATGACGCTGGCCACGCCAAAGGGCATTTTGTTTTCGAAGGCAGCGCCTCATTTCCTACAGACACAAGCACTGCCGCCGAGCTTAAGTAAGGCACCCGATCAGCCGGAAAACTGACAGAACACGAAACACACATATTAATGTGCTACAAGAATATAAATGTGTGATTCCTGCTGATTACCTGTATCCTACGCCGCCATGACCTATGAAGAATTTCAACGCCAGCTAGGGAAGGCCGCTATCAGCGTAAAAGAGTTTGCCGGGTTACTGGGAATGAACCCTAACTCGATCACAAACTGCTCAATACGCGGTGGAGTCCCATCTCATCTAGCAGTCATAGCAGCCTTGATGGCAGAGATGGCGGAATACCAATTGGACTTCAAAAAAGCGCTTTCGCGCATTGATATCGCGCCCAAGAAGCCACGGGGCGCTGGGGTAGAAGGCAAATTTGGCGGAAGCCCTCAAGCCCCTCTTGCCTTCAGCCAGACCATCGAGGACCCGAATGAGTAGCATCGAATTATTTGCTGGCGCAGGCGGGCTTGCCATGGGCATGACCCGGGCGGGTTTCCAGCATTCGGCCGTTATTGAATGGAATGACGATGCCTGCCAAACCATTCGCGACAACCAGGCTCACTACGTCGAGGCGGGTCAGGATTTCCTTCTTTATGAAGGGGATGCGCGGACATTCGATTTCACACCATACGCCGGTGGCGTAGAGGTAATCTCCGGCGGCCCACCTTGCCAGCCTTTCTCTCTTGGTGGAAAACACGCAGGCAACCTGGATGAAAGGGACATGTTCCCCACAGCAGTTCAGGCAGTTCGTGAGACCAAGCCACGCGCTTTCATTTTCGAAAATGTAAAAGGACTCTTACGTCAGAGCTTTGCTAGCTACTTTGAATACGTTTACCTTCAGCTCAGCTACCCAGAAATTGCTAGACGACATGGCGAAACTTGGACCGAACATCTTTCGCGCCTGGAAGGGCTGCACACATCAGGAAAAGTGAAACCCACCTATCACGTGGTGTTTCGACTTCTGAACGCTGCCGACTACGGTGTTCCTCAAAAGCGAGAACGGGTATTCCTCGTAGGGTTCAGGGCTGACTTAGGGATTCAATGGTCCTTTCCTGAGCCTACGCACTCCGAAGATGAGCTGCTCATCTCAAAATGGGTCACAGGTACATATTGGGAAGAGCACAGAATACGGTCACGCGGTAGGCCTCGCCCTCCAGAGAAACTTGCCAAGCGCATATCTCTACTAGCAGCGTCTTTGGAAACTCGGGCTAGGCTGCGTCGATGGACGACGGTGCGAGACGCAATCGCAGGCCTTCCGGACCCGGAGCAACCAACTCTGCTGCCGGTGCCAAACCACACATTCAACCCTGGCGCCAGGTCATATCCAGGTCATACTGGCAGCCCTTTAGATGAGCCAGCCAAAACCCTAAAGGCGGGTAATCATGGCGTCCCTGGCGGCGAAAACATGCTAGTTCGTACCGACGGCAGCGTACGCTACTTCACCGTTCGGGAGGCAGCAAGGATCCAGACATTTCCGGACGACTATGTTTTCCACGGATCGTGGTCCGACACGATGAAGCAACTAGGAAATGCCGTACCGGTTCGGTTAGCTGAGGTCGTAGCTTCATCTGTAGCTGCGGCATTAGCAGGACAAGGCTAGCAACCTTTCGATACGCAAAAGAAATAGGCATAATCTCTCGAAACATGGAGAGCTTATGCCTACTCGTCAATGCTTCGAAGAATTGGAATTCGACCTGCCATCTGCGCTACTTAGCCAGCTAGTGAAGCTATTCGACGACATGCCCGAAGGGCCCCTGGATGCAGCCACTGTCCAAAGTATTGATGACGCCCAAGGCGTATATCAGCTTTTTTTTAATGGATCGCTGGTATACATCGGGAAAACCGATGCTCAAGCAGGGCTTCGTGCGCGATTGCTACGTCACGCAAATAAGATTCAATCACGACGCAACCTTTCTCATGACACCATCGGATTCAAGGCTGTGCGGGTCTTTGTATTCACAGCAATGGATCTCGAAGAGCTGCTGATCAAACACTACAAGAATGGGCTTACCCCACCAATCTGGAATCTTAGCGGCTTCGGCTCTAATGACCCGGGCCGAAACCGTGACCATACAGTACTTAAAGCTGGTCATTTCGATAAGAGCTACCCCATTGATCTCGATTTGGTAGTTGATCTGGGCACAAAAAATGGAATGGCCTCAGCAGCAGAAGTGCTAAGCCAGCTAAAGGAGCAGCTTGCTTACAATATTAGATTTGAAGGCGAAACTGCTAAATCAAAAAGCCCACATCCTGACCTAGTCGCCGCACAGGTGCATCTACCCAACGACTCGGACACTGTTTTGAACATTCTTCGGAGGGTCAAGACAGCGCTCGGCCCCAACTGGCAAATCACAGCTCTTCCGGGCTACGTCATCGCTTACCGCGAAAAAACGAATTACAAGGAAGGGATCACTATTGAACCCCTATAACTGAGAATAGGATGGACTAATCTTTAAGGTGCATACATTTACATGTCACCGCTATTTCACCTCCCCCGTAAAAAAGGTCTTGCCAAGCAAGACCTTTTTTACGCCAGGTTGGAAGCCAACGCCCCGCTCTACCTCACCTCAACAATATCCAAAGCCCGATTCGCCAACAGCTCACTCACCTCAATCACCTGCAAAATCCCCAACGCAAAATGCCGTCGTGATCCCTCAAGACCAAACGCCAAATCATTGATCATGGCAGTGGCCGAAGCCAGGTTTTCGCTGAGGTTGGCAAGCAGACATTCCGAATCAACATCCGGTGCGATACGAAAGATGGTGTTGGGTTTGTCAGACGTTTCGTTCTTCGGCGTAGGCTTCAGGTAGTAATCCAACGCCCGGTTGGCAGCGTCATCAAGCTTGTTGTTACGAGCAGACTGAGCGCGAGATACATGCTCATCTGCAGTTGGAGGGTTCGGTGTAATTTTTGCCATCGACTTAGGTTCCTGTAAGTGAGGCTGCAACCACCTCGCGACTAAACGAGAGGGCGGCAGCTGTGCGCAGGTTAGTCGACCGGTGAACCTAAGAATCCCGGCGCGCCCGGGGGCGCCCTGCGCACAGCCACCATCAATACAGGAACAGCAAAGCCTGTCCGACGGGGACTTGGTACGCCTTAGGTTGAGACGGGCGACTAAACCCGATCACTGATGAGCAGTGACAGGACCCAAACTACCGACGTGACCCAAGACGCACAAGCCGGCGGATTCTGGCGTAGTTGTAGGCAATGGCGCAAGGCGATGTCGGTCGTGGCTAGTCTCGTGGAGTCACGATAAACAGCCGGCTGGAAGGTTGCGGATGCACCGCTATCGCGAGCAAGCTCGCTCCCACAGAGGCGCTTGTGTACGTACGTTGCAGGGAAATGCATTCGCGACTGGCTGCGTCCTTGCGGCCAGTCGCGAAGAAGATTACGACTCGTTGTTCAATGGGCTTGCGACCAACATCGCAATAAATCAGACGGGATATCTCGATCATATCCACAACGGTTTTGTCATCGACCTCAAACCCGCTGCCTGAAAACCCCTGTATAGCTATTACTTAAGCGTGACATCGAGCATCGGCGGGATGTACCCATAGTCGTACTCAGCCACCACGAACGTCTGCTGCCCTTTTATCTTCATGCCCACCGTGGGTGCCTCGGTGCCACCCACACGAATCTGCGTGCCGGTTTCGTCGGTCGGTACGCTGTCGATGAAGGAGGTCACCAGGCCGTTGGGCATGACGTAGTGCGAGTAGGTCTGGAATGGCTGGGAGGACGGGTTGCCCAGCACCAGGCCGGAACCGTTGAGCGGCACGTAGGGGCCGAACAGCGAGTCCGCGACAAAACCGTACACGCCGTCCGGCCCGGTCACACCGTCGCCATAGGTGAAGGTGTGGCTGATCGTGAACAGGTAGTACTTGCCATCCTGGAATACGAAGTGCGGGCGTTCGGTCTGGTCGTTGACGCCCACGGCCGTCAGCAGGGGTGGCAGCATTTCCCAGTCGTCACCGTCTGCGTCACGGGCGACGGCGATGCCGACACAGGCGGTCTGGAAGCGCGAGTTGCCGACATCTTCATAACCCGGTGGCACGTCGCCGATTTCGGCCTCGCTCACTTTGTGCGAGCCGCGCTCGCCGGCCACGTTACCCTCGAACAGCATGTACAGTTTGCCGTCGTTCGGGTCGCGGAATGGCCATGGGTCACGAAAACCCCAGAAGGCGTTTTGGGCTTCGGTCTGGTACATCTTGCCGTCAGCCTCGAACAGCGGCTTGACCTTCTCGAAGCCGACCATGCTGACACCGTGTTCAGTGGTCACGACCCGACCGCGCACCTTGACGATGGTCGCGCCTGGGGTGACGGCGGTGTAATACAGGTCCACTTCACCTCGGTCGTTCAACAGAATCGGCGTGCCAGCCCATTCGCGAGCGGTCGGCGAAACCCCTTCGGCCATCACACGGCCACCGAGCTCCCAGTTCTTGCCGGTACGAGAAAACCAGTAGTACATCTTTGCCCGACCGTGACGATCGTTCCAATCGCGGAGGATGTCATAGTTGCCGTCCTCGTCTAGGTACTGCGGGTCGTTTGGATGACGATCGGCCGTCAGCGTGAAGATCACCGACCAGCCATCGACGGACGTCACGTTACCGTCCAAGTCGCGCAGGGGCATGGTGTCCCAGATGAACACGTCGTCGCTCAATACCGGGAAATCCGCGCGGACCAGCGGCTGAGTGGTGGTGGGATCGTCCGCTCGGACTTTCAACGCATCAGCGCGGGTCCACAGGCTGGGTTGATGGGGGGTTACACCGAATTTTTCAGTGGTGGTTTTCATAAGGTAATACCTCGTCCATGAATGGATTCAAAAAAATAATGCTTGAGGAATACTGGATGCGCATACAGTGAAATCACCTTATAGAGACGCACCCCTGCGGGTCAAGGAAAAAATGCATTTGTGCATATTTTAGTTTTTTCTTGAAGCTGATACGTTTCAGCCTTGAACGTTTGCAGAAGTTAATTCATGGGGAGATCGACGACGTTGCGTGCACACTTGGTGCTCTGAGCCGCTACTCTTGGAAAGCGCGCGTAACTGGTCAACGGGCGAAAGCAGTGCATGGAGGGATTGGTCAATTGAGTCTGCGGGTTCTGTGCAAAGCTCAACATAAGGCGGGGAGTCAGCGGTTCTGAGGTTGGCTGGTGTATCGCTATCGCGAGCAAGCTCGCTCCCACAGGGGATGTGCGAAGTGTCTGCTGTGGCGCTGGGTCAGTTGTTTTGATGAGGCTGATTCCGAAAACGCTGGTGCACAAAAAAATAACCTACGCAGGTACAATCCCCTTCAATGATGCCACTCCAACAATATCGTCAGCCTTTACATCCAAGAGACCCCATCCATCGCCTGTAGTAATCTGCCTGCTCATTGATATCATGGGTTAGGTTTTGATCTTCATAGTCAAAAATATTCACTATATTGTTGTTATCCGCAGGCTCACCCCAGCAAACTTCGTAGGCAACTATTCCTCCAGCCATTTGCGAACACATTCGCGAAGGATATACATTAATTTTCGCGCCCTTACATAAAAATCTTACGTTAGGAAAATCCTTTCTAACCTCTCCCAGACACACATAATAATCCATCCCTGCATAATCTTTTATAACACCATCCGGCATGGTAACTTTCATAGTAATGCGGTTCTTGCCGCACTCAAAAAACGCATCATCCATAACACCATCAATTTCAACATTAACTTTTCTTACATCCATGTCATCACCTATTAAAATTGGGCACGAATACCGGGGACAGACCACGATTAGAAATTGACTGGTGACAAGCTCTCTTAATCGTGGTCTGTCCCCTGGAATTCTCCAGGGATGGGAATACCTGACTGATGGAGGCTTGAGCGACTCAGCAACGACGGGCGACTAAACCCGATCACTGATGAGCCGAGTTGATAGAAAATTGTCATCTCATGTTCACAGCTATATCAAACGAGACTCAACCCATTCTTTAAAGAAAGCTTCTTGCTCATCTGGATCGCCAGCCAAGTCACTATCATCATATTCAAATATATAGACAATATCATCGAGCGATGGTGTGCCCCCCATACTCAGCTCATATGCTTTTAGCCCAAGCGACATCTGTGCCGCCATACCGGACGGATGAACATTTTTCTTAGCACCTTTACAAAAAAAGGTGACATCTGGATTGTCTCGTCGAAGACTCGCAAAGCACTTATAAAAATTACTACCCACATAAGTTCTTTCGACACCATCTGCCGTACAGAAAGTGATTGCAATTTTGCTAGAATCACATACGAGACAGGCAATTTCTTTTTTTCCTCCTCTTGATACATGCACCTCAACCTTAGAAATCATTTTTTTATCCTCCTATTAGGATTAGGTATGGAATAACCAAACTCCTTCCCATTATCAAGTATCAAGGTTGCACCAAGCACATCTTCATTACTTATGCGATCTGGAATCGCAATCTCTTTTTCTGCTCCGAACAAGTATGCAGCCCCCAACTCCTTTGCCAGGTCATGCCCTGGAATTTTTTGCAACGTGTACAAATACCCTATTCTTGTGTAGTCGCCGGTAGCAAACTTCTTCCCTACCTCCCTTGAATAAGAGGTACTAATATAATAGCTAGGAGGCCAATCACTATCCATAGAGTGTAAAAACAGATTCTTGCTTTTACCTTTACTTTTAAAACCACTTTCAAAAACATCTTCTGGATCTCGCTCATCACCGCGATACAGAAAATCCTCTTCTTTTTTAGGAGTAGGTAGCTTAGGTTCCGTTTGACTAACAGCTGCCTTCCCCGCCGGATCCTGCCCCCCAACCGCCGGTCGACACCCACCCTGCCCCGGACAATCCACCAACCCCAACGGATCCACCCACCCCGTCGGGTTCACCGTGTAGCGGTACCCATTGAGCCCACCCGCCAACTTGCTCGGATCAGGCGTCAAATAGCGGCCGGTCTCGGGATTGTAGTAGCGGTGCCGGTTGTAGTGCAGGCCGCTTTCCGGGTCGAAGTATTGGCCCTGGAACCGCAGCGGTTGTTCCAACTGTTCGCCGCCGCCGTGGGTGAGTTCGGTGAGTGTGCCGTAGCCGTTGTAGCGCGCCGTCCAGACGATCTGGCCGGCGGGGTTGGTCAGTTCCTGGGGCGTGCCCAGGTGGTCGAGGTGGTAGTAGAACGGGCGGGCGTCGGGGCCTTCGCCGTCGAGCAGGGCCAGGGGGCGGAAAGTGCCCGGTTCGTAGACGTAGCTGCGGTGGTGGCGCGGGCTGTTTTCGGCGACGAGCTGGTCGCCCTGCCAGAAAAATTCCGTGGTCAGGCCGTCTACGGTCTTGCTGATGCGTCGGCCGAAGGCGTCGTAGCGGTAGGACGTTTCGCGGCCGTCGGCGTCGGTGACGCCGATCAGGCGGTGTTGGCTGTCGTAGCGGTAG
Organism: Pseudomonas sp. NFACC56-3; assembly: GCF_900100025.1. Classification (NCBI taxonomy): domain Bacteria; kingdom Pseudomonadati; phylum Pseudomonadota; class Gammaproteobacteria; order Pseudomonadales; family Pseudomonadaceae; genus Pseudomonas; species Pseudomonas sp. NFACC56-3. The sequence goes on from NZ_FMTK01000021.1 coordinate 121,247, forward strand.
GCGCGGACCAGGGCCTGGCCGCGGCGTTCGCGGATCAGGTTGCCGAAGGCATCGTAGTCGTAGTGGCGGTCGCCCTCCCTCAGCAGGCGGTTGCCCTTGAGGGTGGTCGGGCCGGGGCGGTCCTGCATCAGCAGGTTGCCGGC
>NZ_FMTK01000042.1:0-2955 GCF_900100025.1 Pseudomonas sp. NFACC56-3
CTGTCGATCTTGTCGAAGTCAACCTTGGCCGAACCGAAAACTTCGGAGCAGACACGGGTCAGAGCAGCGGTCAGCGTGGTTTTACCGTGGTCAACATGACCGATGGTACCGACGTTGACGTGCGGCTTATTACGTTCGAACTTTTCCTTAGCCATCGAAATCACCCCTAGGAGAAGAATTTAGCGAGTCACACAAGCCATTAAAACAAAGGCAGATATTTGCATATCTGCCTTGTAATATGGAGCTCTTGAGCGGATTTGAACCGCTGACCTCACCCTTACCAAGGGTGTGCTCTACCAACTGAGCTACAAGAGCAAAACACTTTGCACAACCTGCAAACTTGGAGCGGGTAGCGGGAATCGAACCCGCATCATCAGCTTGGAAGGCTGAGGTTCTACCACTAAACTATACCCGCGGAGCTTGCAGCTCACGCTAAAAATGGTGGAGGGGGAAGGATTCGAACCTTCGAAGTCGTAGACGTCAGATTTACAGTCTGATCCCTTTGGCCGCTCGGGAACCCCTCCTAAGCGAGCCGGCATTCTATATCATGCCAGCCTTCTGTCAAGCATTTTCTCATTAAAAACCTGAGGTTAGCTGCGTTGACGTCGCTTCGTACCGCTTACCTTTAAAGGTCTTCGCTGCGAAGCGGGCGCCATTCTATGCAAACTACCCTACGGGTGCAACCCCTTCGCATGGCATTATTTTATGTTTTAACTCATTGAATTCTTTAGAAAGGTTTTGGAGCAGCGTTTCACTCACCTTTCCCGCGCCTTCCTGGGGAACCTGAACCCAGAATCCTCCTCCCTCAGGGAGATTTTGCGCGCTCGAAACCACAGAGCGACCTATGACACCCAAAGCCGCCAGGCGCTGCTCCAACTGCCTGGCCAGCTCCGGTCGAGCAAAACCACCCAGATAGACACAGGTTTTGGACACGTCAGCAGACTTGGCCGAATCGCGCCTGACAAGGGCATCCGCCGTTTCGCTCAAGAGATGAATATCCTGTTGCGACCCGCGATATAAACTCAACGGCGTGACATCCTTGGCGCGAAGCGGGGCCTCTTGCTGATGCCAGATGTAGTAGAAGACATTCAAAACCAGCAACAACAGAAACAGCCACCGCATAGAAACCTCAAGACAAAGGACAGGCCATCGCCAAACCGACGAAAACCAGGTCAGGTACCACCCTGGCCTCTGGAACGACCCCGGAAACCAGATTGGCATCCCCCCCAGTAAGAAACACCACGAAATCCTTTCCCCAATATTGCTCCGCCAATTCAAGCTGAGTCAGGACAAATCCCCTGAGCATCAGCATGCAACCGCGCTCGACCGCCTCGACAGTCGCACGACCTGGAGCGAGGCTCTCATGGGCTCGCTCGGCCGCTATATCGTCATAACGAATTTTCCGCGTGTGGGTACGCAATTGATTACGCATCAGAGGCATGCCAGGACAAATGAACCCTCCCAGATGCCCACCATCCGCGGCCACGAAATCAGCTGTGACGGCAGTACCAAAATCCAGCACCAGGCACGCCCCCGAAGCGAGATGAAAACCACCAAGCAGGGCCAACCATCGATCGAGGCCTAGCCGCTCGTAATCCTCGTAGCCATTTCTCACACCCGCCATTTCCCGGGCGGGCATAGCACGAACTACCGATACCCCGAACACATCGACCAGCGAAGCGACCAATGAATCCGTCTCCGCCTGGGTCCTCACACTCACAAGACGACACTTCTTGAGCTGGAACTTCTTCGCGTCATTCAGGTTCGCGAGCAAATCGTCGTCAGAGCCGACCACACCACCTTCGACCGGCGTTATTCCGTCAGGGCGCAGAACGCGCCATTTGATAAAGCTGTTGCCGCAGTCGAGCTCAAGAATCATCACGCAACCTCAAACTGAGCTCACCACCGCTAAAGTTTTTTTCCACACCATCCACCTTCAAACGCAGCGCACCCTGGTGGTCAATGCCCAGCACAATGCCGTCAATTTTATTAACACCGGCAATCAGAGACACAGCCCGCCCCTGCCAGAGATGGTACTGCTCCCATTCCAACTGGATCGCAGCAAACCCCGATACGCGATGAAGCTCCAGATATTGCTGCAGCTTCACCCCCAATCGGGCCACCAGCTCATTTCGATCAAAATCCCTGCCCGCTTCAAGGCACATGGATGTCCATTGCTGGTCGACCTCATCAGTCGATTGCATATTCACATTAATCCCTACGCCCAGGACAACATGGCAAACGTCTGCAGGATCTCCAACCAACTCAAGCAAAATGCCGGCGATCTTTTTGTCACCCACCAAGACATCATTAGGCCATTTCAACCCCGCCGCCGCGATCCCCATATCGCGCAAGACATGCATGACCGCAAGCCCGACAACCAAGCTCAGACCTTCGATCTCTCGCATCCCACCACTAATGCGCAACACCAGGCTGTGGTAAAGGTTTTCGGCAAATGGGCTGACCCACTTACGACCACGACGACCACGACCCGCTATCTGTCGCTCAGCCAAAACCATGAATGGCGCCACGCCTCCGCGCTCAATGAAACGCAGCGCCTCGGCGTTAGTGGAGTCGATAGAGTCGAATATATGGACAGGCCACTCATGAAGGCCTTTTGCGCGAATTTCTGTCGCATCCAAAAGCAACAGGGGCTTAGCCAACTGATAACCCCTACCTCGAACTTTATGAACAGACAATCCTAAATCCGCCTCCAAGTGCTGCAACTGCTTCCATACAGCACTACGACTGATACCCAGCGCAGCACCCAGCGCTTGCCCCGAATGAAAGCGGCCATCCTTCAGAAGTTTTAGCAACGTGAGCATGCGGACTGCGCCCTGATAATGAGGCCCGCATGATAGCCATGCGCAAGACAGTTGCATAGAAACACAAAATGACTTTCCTGCGGGCAAAACAAAACCCCTACCTGCATCAGCAGATAGGGGTTTCGGAATT
>NZ_FMTK01000022.1:0-116856 GCF_900100025.1 Pseudomonas sp. NFACC56-3
ACTTAACTCGTTGAATCTCAAGGAGTTTTCCGTTTCTACTGCGCCGGAAGTGGGGCGAATTATAGACGTCCAGAATCTGCCGTCAACCCTTAATTTCGCTTTATTCAGATTTCAGCGTAATACGTGCGAAAGCCTTCTTGCCGGCCTGACACACATGAGTAGAACCCAGCTCATATATATAGGTGCGATCCACAACCTCACCATCTATACGCACACCACCTGAACCCAGGAGATCTCGCGCCACCGCCGCATTCTTGACCAGGCCAGCCTTATTAAGGACCGCTGCAATTGGCATATTCTCGATAGCAGTCAACTCGATCTCTGGCAGATCATCCGGCAGCTCGCCATCCTTCATACGATTACCCGCCGCACGATGAGCATTGGCCGCAGCCTCCTCACCATGGAAACGCGCAACGATCTCTTCAGCCAGCTTGATCTTGATGTCCCGCGGATTGGCCCCGGCCTCTACATCGGCACGGAACGCATTGATCTCATCCATGGACCGGAAGCTCAGCAGCTCGAAGTAACGCCACATCAGCACATCAGGAATGGAGACCAGCTTGCTGTACATGACGCCTGGTGCTTCCTGGATCCCCACGTAGTTGCCCAACGACTTGGACATCTTCTTCACGCCATCCAAGCCTTCCAGCAATGGCATGGTCAGGATGCACTGCGCCTCTTGACCATAACCACGCTGCAACTCACGCCCCATCAACAGGTTGAACTTCTGGTCGGTACCGCCCAGCTCAACGTCCGCGCGCAACGCGACCGAGTCATAACCCTGAACAAGCGGGTAGAGAAACTCATGGATGGCGATTGGCTGATTGGTTGTGTAGCGCTTGTCGAAATCATCGCGCTCGAGCATGCGAGCCACGGTGTATTGGGACGTCAGGCGAATGAAATCCGCCGGCCCCATCTGATCCATCCAAGTGGAGTTGAATGCCACTTCGGTCTTGGCCGGATCAAGAATCTTGAAAACCTGAGTCTTGTAGGTCTCGGCGTTATCGAGAACCTGCTCGCGAGTCAATGGCGGGCGCGTAGCACTCTTCCCGCTTGGATCACCGATCATGCCGGTGAAGTCCCCGATAAGGAAGATGACCTGGTGCCCCAGATCCTGGAACTGGCGCAGCTTATTAATAAGCACGGTATGTCCCAGGTGCAGATCGGGCGCCGTCGGATCGAAACCAGCCTTGATGCGCAGCGGCTGCCCGCGCTTGAGCTTTTCGATCAGCTCGGACTCGACCAACAGTTCTTCCGCACCACGTTTGATCAGCGCTAGCTGCTCTTCAACCGACTTCATAACAGACCCGTAAGGCTCAGATTCAAAGGGCCCCAACCATACAAGATCGCGCACCAAATACAAGGTTTGCCCGGCGCACGGACGCCGATCCACAGAACAGAGCATTCGCGGGCTTGCTTCGCAGGGGTTTTGGTTATATTTTATACAGTTATTTCATCTTCATCATGTCATTCATCTTTTCCAATTCATCTTTTCAAAAGTCAAAATTACTTATGACCACAGAACCGTCTAAAGCGCCGCCGCTTTACCCAAAGACCCACCTGCTTGCCGCCAGCGGCATCGCAGCCCTTCTAAGCCTGGCGCTCCTGGTGTTCCCCTCCAGCGATGTTGAAGCCAAAAAGACGACTCTGAGTCTTGAACTGGAAAGCCCTGCTGAACAACTGACACAAGAACAAGACGCCGCCGAAGCCGTTCAAGCCACAAACGAACCGGCCGCCTCTCCTTTTGCGCAGATTGAAAACAGCCCGGAAGACACTGCCCAGGCCGCCGCTCCGGTAGAAGCGCCTGTCGTGGAAGAAAAGAAAGGACCGGAACATCGCGAAGTGATTGTTGCCAAGGGCGATACGCTTTCCACCCTCTTCGAAAAGGTTGGCCTGCCCTCCACATCGGTCCATGAAATCCTGGCCAGCGACAAGCAAGCCAAGCAATTCACTCAACTGCAACGCGGCCAGAAACTCGAATTCGAACTCAATCCAGACGGACAGCTGAACAATCTGCACACCAAGCTCAGCGACCTGGAAAGCATCACCCTGACCAAAAATGACAAGGGTTACGTATTCAACCGCATCACCGCCAAGCCTACCGTTCGCTCGGCCTACGTCCATGGCGTCATCAACAGTTCATTGTCCCAGTCCGCTGCCCGCGCAGGCCTTTCCCATAGCCTGACCATGGACATGGCCAGCGTCTTCGGCTACGACATCGACTTCGCCCAGGACATTCGCCAAGGTGACGAATTCGACGTCATCTATGAGCAGAAAGTGGTCAATGGCAAGAGCGTCGGCAACGGCCCGATCCTTTCCGCGCGTTTCACCAACCGCGGCAAGACATACACCGCGGTGCGCTACACCAACAAGCAAGGCAACAGCAGCTACTACACCGCCGACGGCAACAGCATGCGCAAGGCATTCATCCGCACACCGGTTGATTTCGCCCGCATCAGCTCGAAGTTCTCCGCCGGCCGCAAGCATCCGATCCTGAACAAGATCCGCGCCCATAAAGGTGTCGACTACGCCGCCCCCCGTGGTACGCCTATCAAGGCGGCCGGCGACGGCAAGGTATTACTGGCCGGACGTCGCGGCGGTTACGGCAATACCGTGATCATCCAGCACGGCAATACCTATCGCACGCTGTACGGCCACATGCAGGGCTTCGCCAAAGGCGTGAAGACTGGCGGCACCGTCAAGCAAGGCCAGGTGATCGGATACATCGGTACCACCGGGCTGTCCACCGGACCGCACTTGCACTATGAGTTCCAGGTCAACGGCGTCCATGTCGATCCGCTTGGCCAGAAGTTGCCGATGGCCGATCCGATCGCCAAGAGTGAGCGCGCGCGCTTCCTGGCACAAAGCCAACCCTTGATGGCTCGCATGGATCAAGAGAAAGCCACCCTGCTGGCCTCGAGCAAGCGCTAAGCCATGGCGCTCTATATCGGTGTGATGTCCGGGACCAGCCTGGATGGCTTGGATATCGCACTGATCGAACTGGCTCCGGCGATCAAATTGATTGCCACGCACTACATCCCCATGCCCGCCGCCCTGCGCGCCGAATTACTCGGACTGTGCAGCAGCGGGCCCGATGAAATCGCTCGCTCCGCCATTGCCCAGCAAAGCTGGGTAAAGCTGGCCGCCCAGGGTATCCATACCCTACTCGACGAACAGAAACTCAGGCCTCAAGACATCAGGGCGATTGGCAGCCACGGCCAGACCATCCGCCATGAACCAGCCCGTGGGTTTACCGTGCAAATCGGCAATCCGGCCCTGTTGAGCGAATTGACCGGCATCGCCGTCGTCAGCGATTTCCGCAGCCGTGATGTCGCTGCGGGCGGACAAGGCGCCCCACTGGTACCGGCGTTTCACGAAGCACTCTTCGAAGAACGCGCTGGTAATCGTGCCGTGTTGAATATCGGCGGCTTCAGCAATCTCAGTCTGATAGAGCCCGCAAAACCTGTAGCCGGTTTCGACTGTGGTCCAGGCAACGTATTGCTCGATGCCTGGATACATCAGCAACGAGGCGACCATTTCGACCGTGACGGCCAATGGGCTGCCAGCGGGAAAGTCGAGCCAGCCCTGCTCAAGGCACTGCTCAGAGATCCTTTCTTCGTCACCAAGGGGCCGAAAAGTACTGGCCGCGAGGTATTCAACCTGCCTTGGCTGAGCCAGCATTTGTCGCAGTTGCCAACCTTCGCCCCGCAAGACGTACAGGCAACGTTGCTCGAACTGACCGCTCTGACCATCGTCGAATCACTGCAGCATGCCCAAACGAATACCCAGGAGTTGCTGATTTGCGGCGGCGGCGCGCACAACCAGGCGCTCATGAAGCGCCTGGCCGAGTTGCTGCCGGATACCCGGGTCAGCAGTACGGCGGTGTATGGCGTGGACCCGGACTGGGTCGAAGCCATGGCTTTCGCCTGGCTCGCCCATTGCTGCCTTGAAGGCATTCCGGGCAATCGTCCGAGTGTCACTGGCGCCCGTGGCTTGCGCGTACTCGGCGCCATCTACCCGGCCTGAGATCAAGATCACGGACAAAAAAACGCCGCAGGGCCGTGAGGCACTGCGGCGTTTTTATTGGAGCTGTCTCAGATCGAGAACGAAGAACCGCACCCACAGGTCGTGGTGGCGTTAGGGTTCTTGATCACGAAGCGCGACCCTTCCAGACCTTCCTGATAATCCACCTCAGCACCTGCCAGGTACTGGAAGCTCATCGGATCGACCACCAGGCTGACCCCTTCGCGCTCGACGATGGTGTCGTCTTCGGCCACTTCCTCATCGAAAGTGAAGCCGTACTGGAAACCGGAACAACCGCCACCCGTAACAAATACGCGCAGCTTCAAACGATCATTGCCCTCTTCATCGACCAGGCTCTTCACCTTGTGCGCGGCACCGTGGGTGAATTGCAAAGCCGTGGGGGTGAAGGTTTCGACGCTCATGCTGAATATCTCCCGGCGCTTACGCCGCCATAATGCGTGATGGCGGGCATTATCCGCTTCTCCTACAAAATCGGTCAACTATTTGCGGAGCTGCGGCCAACTGCTTTCAAGGCAACATCCCCGCATGGGACAGCCCCAGGCGCTCATCCAGGCTGAACAGAATGTTCAGGTTCTGCACCGCCTGGCCCGACGCGCCCTTGACCAGGTTATCGATGACCGACAATACCACCACCAGGTCACCGTCCTGCGGGCGATGCACGGCGATCCGGCAAACGTTCGCACCGCGCACGCTGCGGGTCTCCGGATGGCTGCCAGCTGGCATTACGTCGACGAACGGTTCGTTGGCATAACGCTTTTCAAACAAGGCCTGCAGGTCCACCGAACGATCGACGACGGTCGCATAAAGGGTGGAATGGATGCCACGAATCATCGGCGTCAAGTGCGGCACGAAGGTCAGGCCGACGTCCTTGCCCGCTGCCCGGCGCAACCCCTGGCGAATTTCCGGCAGGTGGCGATGCCCCTTGACCGCGTACGCCTTCATGCTTTCCGACGTTTCGGAATACAGCGACCCGACACTGGCGCCACGCCCGGCGCCGCTGACCCCGGATTTGCAGTCGGCAATCAGACGCGAAGTATCGGCAAGACCGGCCTCAAGCAACGGCAAGAAGCCCAACTGTGTAGCGGTCGGATAGCAACCCGGTACGGCGATCAGTCGAGCCTGCTTGATTTTCTCGCGATTGACCTCCGGCAAGCCGTAGACCGCCTCCTCGAGCAACTCCGGCGCGCCGTGGGGCTGGCCGTACCATTTGGCCCACTCATCGGCGTCCTGCAGACGGAAGTCCGCCGACAGGTCGATCACCTTGGTTCCAGCGGCCAGCAGTTCACCGGCCAGGGCGTGGGCGACACCGTGGGGCGTGGCGAAGAACACCACATCGCAGGCACCAAGGGTCTTGACGTCCGGAACGCTGAACGCCAGGCCGTCGTAATGGCCTCGCAGGTTCGGATACATGTCGGCGACGGCCAGGCCGGCCTCGGATCGGGAAGTGATGACCACCACCTCAGCCTGCGGATGCTGTGCCAGAAGACGCAGCAGTTCGACACCGGTGTAACCCGTGCCGCCGACGATACCGACCTTGACCATAAACCTGCCCTCAACGAACCCACTGGAAAGCCGTCGATGATAGGGGCCGCGGGGCGTGGCGACAACCGTCAAGGTGACGTGTGACCGCTCCAACCTCTACTATCGGGCTACCGTGAATCGAGGAATAACTAAAAATGCTCTATCTGTGGCTCAAAGCACTTCACATTGTCAGCATGGTCTGCTGGTTCGCCGGCCTGTTCTACCTGCCCCGCCTGTTTGTCTATCACGCCCAAAGCGAAGACAGTGTCAGCAAAGAGCGCTTCAGCGTCATGGAGCGCAAGCTGTACCGCGGCATCATGGGCCCGGCGATGATTGCCACCTTGGTATTCGGCATCGGGTTGCTCAGCCTCAATGCCGGCGCCTACTTCACCCAGGGAGGCTGGATGCACGCCAAGTTGGCCCTGGTCGTGCTGCTGATCGGTTACCACCATATGTGCGGCGCCCAGGTAAAGCGCTTCGCCCGTGGCGAAAACACCCGCAGCCATGTCTTTTATCGCTGGTTCAATGAAGTGCCGGTTCTGATATTGCTGGCTATCGTAATTCTGGTCGTCGTTCGACCGTTCTAACCTCCAATCAGCATCCATTTCCGGGGTACTTCCAATGTCGTTGCCCGCTCTGCTTGAACAACGCTTGCGACTGCCCGTCGTGGCGGCGCCAATGTTCCTGATTTCCAATCCACAACTGGTGCTGGCCTGCTGCCGCAATGGCATTGTCGGCAGCTTTCCGGCGTTGAACCAGCGCGAAAGCAGCGGCTTCAAGGCCTGGCTGGAAGAAATCGAAGCCGGCTTGGCAACCCTGGAAAACCCGGCGCCCTACGCGGTAAACCTGATTGTTCATCACAGCAATCCGCGACTTCAGGCCGACCTGGCCATCTGCATCGAACACAAGGTGCCGATCGTCATCACCAGCCTGGGTGCGGTGAAAGAGCTGGTGGACGCGGTTCACGGCTACGGCGGCCTGGTGTTCCATGACGTGACGACCCGACGGCATGCCGAGAAAGCCGCCGAAGCCGGTGTCGATGGCTTGATCGCCGTAGCCGCTGGTGCAGGTGGGCACGCCGGGACCTGGAGCCCGTTTTCACTGATTGCCGAGATCCGGCAGTTTTTCGATAAGACCCTGCTGCTGGCAGGGTGCCTGAACCACGGCCATCAGATCTTGGCCGCACAATTGCTCGGTGCGGATCTGGCCTACTTCGGTACGCGCTTTATCGGTACGAGCGAAAGCCACGCACCTGACGCTTATAAAGAGATGTTGCTCACATCCAGAGCCGCAGACATCGTGCATACTCCCGCTGTATCCGGGGTGCCGGCCAGTTTCATGCGCCAGAGCCTGGAGAACGCCGGTTTCGATCTGGCCGCCCTGCAGAACAAAGGCGCGGTGGATTTTGGCTCGAAACTCAAACCGCTGAACGATGAAGCCAAGGCCTGGAAAACCGTATGGTCCGCTGGCCAGGGCGTGGGTGAAATCGATGATTTGCCCAGCGTCGATCAGTTGGTGGCACGCCTGGATGAAGAATACCGTCAGGCACAAGCCCGGGCGGCGCAGCTTGGCGGGCAATGGCCCCGCTGAATCAGCCTGAACACAACAACTCATCAACTTATTAGAGACAAGGATGCCGGGCATGAGCGAAACCCGTTTCAACATCGTATTCGACGGCGGCCTGATGCCGGGCGTCGATACCACCACCGCCAAACTCAACCTCGCCGAGCTGTTCAAAAGCGATGTCAGCGCCATTGAACGACTGTTCACCGGTCGCAAGGTAGCCCTCAAAAGCAACCTGTCCCAGAGCGAGGCGCAGCAGTACCTGGAAGCGCTCAACAAGAGCGGAATCGATGCCAGGATCGAAGCCGAACCCGTCGTCCAACTGAACCTTGACGAGGTACAGGAGGCACAGCAACCGAGCGGACGCCATCCCGATTCGATCGTCGAGCCCGTCTCGCCATACGCGCCTCCCCGCGCCCAAGTCGGTGAAGCGCTTGCCGAGTACGGCACACTCAAGCCCTTCAGCTTCGACGGGCGTATCGGCCGTCTACGCTACCTGGCCTGGACCATGGTATTGACCCTGGCCCTACTGCCCTTGGTCGGCATAGGCTTCTGGTTGGCCACGGCCTGGCTGCTGGCATCCGACTCGGTCGCGGGACTCATCGTCGGCGGCCTGCTCGCCGCAGTCGTCGTGCTAGCCTTTGCCTTCGTGAGTATCCAGTTCAACGTCCAGCGCCTGCATGATCTCGGCTGGTCGGGGTGGTTGTGGCTGATCAACCTGGTTCCGTTCGTGGGCAGCATCTTCCCCTTCATCCTCATCATCGCTCCGGGCAATACCGGCGCAAACCAGTATGGCCCCCCGCCGCCGCGCAATACCACAGCGGTCAAATTGCTGGCCTCGCTCTGGCTGGTGATGATCGTCTTGATTTTCATGGCCACCTTTGCCGGCATCTTCGGGGCCCTTCAGCAGGACTACGACAGCAGCCTGAGCAGCTATGAAAGCAGCGAGTCCAGCAACGAAACCTCTGAAGAGCCCGCCGTCGAGGCAGCCGAGCCCGCTGCGCCTTCTGTAGACTATGAAGAAGAAGAGGAACAATAAGCGCGCTTCATGCCGGTGACAGCCCAGTCAACTGGCGGCGGGCTATTGCGATGGAGAACTGCATGACCCGTTACGCACTGATCACTGGCGCTTCCAGCGGTATCGGCCTGGCCATGGCCGAAGCGCTGGCCCGGCGCGGCCGCAACCTGATACTGGTGGCTCGACAGCGTGATCGGCTGGAAAGTATTGCAATCGAACTGACTCAGCGGTTTGGCGTGGAAGTATTGTTCCGGGCCTGTGACCTGGGCGAACCGCTGAGGCTTTCAGGCTTTCTGCTGGAACTGGAGGAAGGCGAGCGGCAGATCGATCTGCTGGTCAATTGTGCTGGCATCGGCACCAGCGGACCGTTCCTGGGCCAGGACTGGATGACCGAGCAGGACCTGATCGAAGTCAACATTCTCGCCCTGACACGGCTTTGTCACGCCATCGGTAATAGCATGGCGCTGCTCGGCGGCGGCCAGATCCTCAACGTTGCCTCGATCGCCGCATTCCAACCCGGCCCCTGGATGAGTACTTACTACGCCAGCAAGGCCTATGTACTGCATTTCTCCGAAGCCCTGCGAGTTGAACTGAAGAAATGCGCGATCAAGGTCTCGGTGCTTTGCCCGGGACCGACCCGGACCGGCTTTTTCGCCAGGGCGCAAATGGACGAACAGAAACTCATCGACAGCAAGTGGCTGATGAGCCCGGAGGAAGTTGCCCTGTACGCCGTCCGCGCACTGGACAAGAACCGCGCCATCATCATTCCTGGACGCCGCAATCGCTGGCTGGCCGCATTGCCGCGACTGGGATCGCGATGGTTGGTGCGGAGCATCGCCGGCATGATCAACAAGGCTTATTGCCCGCGCTGATCCCTTCACGTTGAACAACCAGGCGCCTCAACCGGAGCCTTCATGACATCGGACCTTGACGAACCCAACGGAGAAAACAGCTGTGGATACCCTGTTTACCAAGATCATCAACCGGGAAATCCCGGCAAAGATCATCTACGAGGATGACCAGGTACTGGCCTTCCACGACATCGCCCCGCAGGCACCCGTGCATTTTTTGGTCATTCCGAAAAAACCGATCCGTACGCTCAATGAGCTCACCGAAGAAGACAAGGGCCTGGCCGGGCACATTCTGTTCACTGCCCAGCGCCTGGCGCTGGAGTTGGGCTGTGAAGAAGGTTTTCGCGTGGTGATGAATTGCAATGAACTGGGTGGGCAGACGGTCTATCACATTCATATGCATGTGCTGGGTCAGCGCCAGATGCACTGGCCGCCGGGCTGATACCCCTGACCCAGTGCAAATCTTCGGCGGCCGATTGGGTTAAACTGGCCGCTGTGATTTTTCCCGGAGGTAAGCATGACTACCCAACGTCACTACTCGCCGATTGACCGTCTGTTGCTGCAAGCCGATACCGCGATGCGCACCCTGCTGCCCTTCAGTGGCCAGCCGTACCGCCCATCACCGGCTATCGTGCAGCCGGACGCGCAACTGAGTGACGAGCAAACCCGCCACGTCGCCGGACTGATGCGTATCAACCACACCGGCGAAGTCTGTGCTCAGGCGCTGTATCAGGGCCAAGCGCTGACAGCGAAGCTGCCCCAGGTGCGTGAGGCAATGGAACACGCCGCCGAGGAAGAAATCGACCATCTGGTCTGGTGCGAGCAACGCATTCGCCAACTGGGCAGCCACACCAGCGTCCTGAACCCGCTGTTCTACGGGATGTCGTTCGGAATCGGCGCCGTCGCCGGCCTGATCAGCGATAAAGTCAGCCTCGGCTTCGTTGCCGCGACCGAGCATCAGGTGTGCAAGCACTTGAACGAACATCTGGAGCAACTGCCGGCCGAGGATGAAAAGTCCCGGGCGATCCTCGAGCAGATGCGCGTGGATGAAGAACACCATGCCGAAAGTGCGCTTGACGCCGGCGGTTTCCGTTTTCCGGCCCCGGTGAAGTTCGGCATGAGCCTGCTGGCCAAGGTCATGACCAAGAGCACCTATCGGATTTGACGGAAATGGGGGACTGGATAACCCATCCCCATTGCAACGCCAATGAAAAAGGCGACTTCCAGCGGGAGTCGCCTTTTTCTTCAGCTCAGGATTTCAATGCGGCGAGTTGCGGGCTTCGCCATCGAGATCGACTCAACCCAATTCGATGATTTCATAATCGTGGGTGATTTCGACTCCAGCGGCACCGAGCATGATCGAAGCCGAGCAGTATTTCTCGGCGGACAGCTCGATGGCCCGCTTGACCTGGGCTTCCTTCAAGGCTCGCCCCTTCACCACGAAGTGCATGTGGATCTTGGTAAATACCTTTGGATCTTCGGTGGCACGCTCCGCTTCCAGGAACGCTTCGCAGCTTTCGACGGCCTGGCGGGACTTTTTAAGAATGCTGACCACGTCGAAATTGCTGCAACCGCCGACGCCCAGCAGGAGCATTTCCATCGGCCGAACACCCAGGTTCCGACCACCGGCCTCTGGCGGGCCGTCCATGACGACCACATGACCACTGCCTGACTCACCGAGGAACATGGCTTCGCCAGCCCATTGGATGCGTGCCTTCATCGCCAAGACTCCACTGTTAAAAAAGGGTCGCCAGCTTAGCACAGCGCTTCGCCATGACCGCTCTTCGTCTTAGGAGCACCGTCCTGTCAGCCTGTAGGTAAATTCTCAAATCTATTAAGGACGCCTCTGTTAAGCTGGCGCCAACTCACTGGCGTATGGCCATCTTTTAGCGATAGCTATTCGCCTTCATACAAAAAACAAACCACCACACCGCGCAGTCTTTCGGGATACAACCATGGTTGCCATTACTCCCACGTTCAAGATCAAGAATCTCGACAAGCTCTTGATGCATTGTCAGCGCCGCCGCTACCCAGCCAAACACAACATCATTTGTGCGGGAGATCGTTCCGAGACGCTGTTTTTCATCATCAAGGGCTCGGTCACTATCCTGATAGAAGATGATGACGGTCGGGAAATGATCATCGCCTACCTCAATTCCGGAGATTTTTTCGGTGAGCTGGGGTTGTTCGAACAGGCGGGCAAGGAACAGGAACGCAGTGCCTGGGTGCGGACCAAGATCGAATGTGAAGTTGCGGAAATCAGCTACACCAAATTTCGAGAACTGTCCCTGCAAGACCCAGACATTCTTTACGTCCTCAGCGGACAAATCGCACAGCGCCTGCGCAATACCACCCGCAAGGTCGGCGATCTCGCATTTTTCGACGTCACCGGACGTGTCGCACGTTGCCTGTTGGAACTGTGCAAGCAGCCCGATGCCATGACCCACCCGGACGGCATGCAGATCAAGGTGACCCGCCAGGAGATTGGCCGGATTGTCGGTTGCTCGCGTGAAATGGTCGGTCGCGTACTCAAGGACCTGGAAGAGCGCAACCTGGTCAACGTCAAAGGCAAGACCATGGTGGTGTTCGGAACGCGTTAAGCACCCAGCAGCTGGGTCTGCAGTTCCCGGTACAGCACCTCGAGTCGCTCCAGTGCGTGAGGTGCCGGGAATTTTTCACGCAAGGCAATGTGACTCTCGGCACGCACTCGCTGCTCCAGGCCACAGGCCTCATTGAAGCGATTGACTGCCGCGACCATGGCTTCGCGCTCGTTCTCCAGCAAAAGCGCGCCATGCACCAGCCCCACCGGACGTTGACCGCCCTTGCTCTGGCGCCAGCGCTGAGCGGTGCCGACCATTTTCCGACCGTCGAGGTTGACGTTGAAGCGCCCGTCGCAAAAGGCCCCTTCCACTTCTCCCAGCGAAGCCACCCCGCCCAATTCATCCAACAACTGGCAGATGGGGTCGCACAACCGGCGATACCCGGTTTCGATGCGGCCGTGGTCGCCTTCGCTGCGCGGTGGCGCGTAGACCAAGGCGATATTGACGGTAGCGGCCGATTGCGGCACTGGCTCACCACCGGTTTCACGCAACAGGACTGGCCAACCTTGGGCGGCCGATACTTCACTGGCGTGTTCGAACCCCGGCAGCCGACTCAAGCGACGCGGCATGACCAGCGCGCGGTCATTGGGCTGCCAGAACAGCAGGCCGAACTCGGCGTCGCCCGCGCAGATGCTGGCCAACAGGTCCTGTTCGGCTTGCAGGCCAGCTTCGACGCCGAGGGCAATCACAGGCGACATGGCTCAGTCCAGCGTCGAGCCGCTCACCGGCAGGCCTCGTTCAGGAAAGAACAGTCGCTGCAATTCAGTACCCGGGTTCTCGGCTCGCATGAACGCCTCGCCCACCAGGAACGAGTACACATCGCTGACTTCCATCAACTCGACATCGGCCCGGTTGAGGATGCCGCTTTCAGTGATGACCAAACGATCACGCGGGATGCGTGGCAACAGGTCCAGGGTGGTTTCCAGGCTGACTTCAAACGTGTGCAGGTTGCGGTTGTTCACGCCGACCAGTTTGGTATCGAGGGTTTTCAGGGCTCGCTCCAACTCGTCGCCGTCATGGACTTCCACCAGGACATCCAGCCCGACGCTCTTGGCCACGGCCGCCAGCTCGGCCATTTTCACGTCATCCAGGGCAGAGACGATCAACAGCACGCAATCGGCGCCCAGCGCACGCGCCTCGACGATCTGGTACGGGTCGATCATGAAGTCCTTGCGGATCACCGGCAACTTGCACGCCGCCCGCGCCTGCTTCAGGTAGTCATCGGCCCCTTGGAAAAAGTCGACGTCGGTCAGCACCGAGAGGCAAGTCGCACCGCCTTTCTCGTAGCTTCGTGCGATGTCGGCCGGGACGAAGTGCTCACGAATCACGCCCTTGCTGGGAGAAGCCTTCTTGATTTCGGCAATCACCGCCGGCTGTTTTTTCTTGGCCTGATCCACCAGCGCCTTGGCAAAACCGCGCGGCGCATCCGCTGAACGCGCCAGGTTTTCCAGCTCGGCCAGACTGACGCGAGCACTGCGCTCAGCCACTTCCTGGGCCTTGCGAGCCAGAATTTTTTCCAGAACCGTTGGCACGCTCATCCTTCGTTCTCCACTTTGAATACGGCGGTAAATGCACCCAACTCTTCGAGTTTTTCCCTGGCCAGGCCAGTGTGCAGTGCGTCATGGGCCAGTTCCACGCCTTGCTTGAGGTTGCTGGCGTGGTCGGCGGCATACAGCGCAGCACCGGCATTGAGCACGATCATCTCGGCGGCTTTCTGTCCATTCTCGGTCTTGCGGCGCCCCAGGGCATCGCGGATCAGCTCCAGCGACTGGGCCGGGCCATCGACCGCCAGGCCATGCAAGCTCTGGCTTTTCATGCCGAGGTCTTCAGGTTCGACCCAATACTCGCTGATCTGATCATTTTTTAGTTCGGCCACGAATGTGGGGGCCGCCAGGCTGAATTCATCCAGGCCATCCTTCGAATGAACCACCAGCACGTGCTTGCTGCCAAGGCGTTGCAGGACTTCGGCCAATGGCCGGCACAACGCCTGGCTGAACACCCCAACCACTTGATGCTTCACGCCGGCCGGATTCGTAAGCGGGCCGAGCATGTTGAACAGCGTACGCAGGCCCAGGTCACGGCGCGGCGCGGCGGCGTGTTTCATGGCACGGTGATGGGTCTGGGCAAACATGAAACCAATGCCGACATTGTCGATGCAGCGTGCCACTTGAATCGGCGTCAGGTTCAGGTAGATGCCGGCGGCCTCCAGCAAATCGGCACTGCCGCTCTTGCCTGAGACCGCGCGGTTACCGTGCTTGGCAACGGTGCAACCGGCCGCCGCGACCACAAACGACGAGGCGGTGGAAACGTTGAAGATATTGGCGCCATCACCACCGGTGCCGACCACGTCGACCACGCCGTCCAGCGTCTTGAGTTCGACCTTGTCCGCCAGTTCACGCATCACCGACACGGCGCCGACGATTTCATCGATGCTCTCGCTCTTCATGCGCATGGCCATCATGAACGCGCCGATCTGCGCATCCGTGCATTGGCCGGTCATGATTTCGCGCATCACGTCGCGCATCTCGTCGGTGCTCAGGTCGAGATGGCCGACGATACGGCTCAGGGCTGTCTTGATATCCATGAAAAGTCCTTAGCGCGTGCCGCCGGTTTGTTTGAGGAAGTTGGCGAACAACTCGTGGCCCTGCTCGGTGAGAATAGACTCGGGATGAAATTGCACCCCTTCTATATTCAGTGTCTTGTGGCGCAGCCCCATGATTTCATCGACCGAGCCGTCTTCAAGCTGGGTCCAGGCCGTTAACTCCAGGCAGTCAGGCAGCGTTTCGCGCTTGACGATCAAGGAGTGGTAGCGGGTTACGGTGAGCGGACGATTCAGTCCCTCGAATACACCCTTGTCCTCGTGGAATACCGGGCTAGTCTTACCGTGCATGACTTGTCGGGCGCGCACGACATCGCCACCGAACGCTTGGCCGATCGACTGATGCCCCAGGCAGACGCCCAGGATCGGCAGCTTGCCGGCGAAATACTTGATGGCATCGATGGAAATGCCCGCCTCGGTCGGCGTGCAAGGGCCGGGAGAAACCACGATGCGCTCAGGCTTGAGGGCTTCGATTTCGGCGATGGTCAGTTCGTCGTTGCGCACGACCTTGACCTCGGAGCCCAGCTCGCCAAGGTATTGCACAACGTTGTAGGTAAAAGAGTCGTAGTTATCGATCATCAGCAACATGGCGTAAGCAACCTATTGAATTCACTGACTTTAAATACAGCCTTCAGAGAGTGACCCGCACACTGCTGCGCTTGGCGAAGCGATTGACGCCCCAGCGAAGCGGCTCTACAAGCGGGTAAAGAAGGCAAATCGGTACAGGTCCGGCAAGGCCGGCGGAGAATGTTCAGGCGCGCCAACGCCAACGGGCGTGTGCCTTGATCATTTGATCCAGAAGTTTGCTGGCAATCGACACAGGGGAAGTCTCGTTCATACGTTCCGGCACAGTAGCTTAGCTGGGCGGAGCACGCAATATGACCGTTCCCGAAGGGCTTTGAAACAATCGCGACGTTCCGGATAGATGGCAAAACGCCGGAAGTTTTTGGTACTGTCGTTTCGTTTTCTAACAACAAAAAGATAAAAACGGACTTTCCCATGATCAAAAAGACGTTGTTCGTACCGATTGCCGGTTGCCTGCTGGCGATGGCTTGCGCCCACGCGAGCGCCGCTCCCAACCCGTACTCCAAATTCATTGTGTTCGGCGACAGCCTCAATGATGCAGGCCAGTTCGCCGACCCGAATGGCCCGCCCGGCTCGACCGAGCGCTATACCAACCGAACCGGTCCGATCTATACGGACGGCAGCGGTGAAGCCTATTCGGCCAACTCCACCCAACTGCTCGGTGGGCGCCTGGGTTATTCCGCCGACGAGACCGCCGCCTCCACCTCGGCGGTCCGCGCCGACCAAGGGCTGGCAGACGGCAATAACTGGGCGGTGGGCGGTTATCGTACCGACCAGATCCTCGAATCGATTACCGGTGTATCCGACACCGGCGAACGCAGCCGTCCCGGCTATCTGCAATCCAATGGCCTGCGGGCCGATCCGAATGCGCTGTATTACCTTTCCGGTGGCGGTAACGACTTCCTTCAAGGCCGGGTACTGAACACCGCGCAAGCGAACGCCGCCGCGGACCGCCTGGCCGACAGCGTCCAGGTGCTGCAGACGGCCGGTGCCCGCTATGTGATGGTCTGGCTGTTGCCCGACCTGGGCCTGACGCCGGCCCTCAACGGCGGCCCCTTGCAGGACACCTTTTCGCAACTGGGCAATCAGTTCAACCAACAGTTGATCTCGCGCCTGCAAGGCATCGACGCCGAAATCATTCCCTTGAACATCCCGCTCTTGCTCAAGGAAAGCTTCGCCGACCCGGCGAGATTCGGCCTCGCCACCGGGGAGAACCTGACCGCCACCTGCTTCAGCGGCAACGGCTGCACGGAAAACGCCACCTATGGCATCAACAGTGCTACGCCAGATCCCAGCAAGCTGATCTACAACGACGCGGTCCATCCAACCGAAACCGGGCAAAAGCTGATCGCCGACTACGCCTATTCGCTGCTCGCGGCGCCCTGGGAACTGACGTTGCTGCCGGAAATGGCCCACTCGACCCTGCGTGCCCATCAGGATGAGTTGCGCAGCCAGTGGCAATCGGACTGGGAGGACTGGCAGGCGGTCGGCCAGTGGCGAGCCATCGTGGCGGGTGGCGGCCAACATTTGGACATGGACAGCCAGGGCAGTGGCGCCAGCGCCGACGGCAGCGGCTACAGCCTCAACGTCGGCGGCAGCTATCGCCTCAACGAGGCTTGGCGCGTAGGTGTCGCCGCCGGTCTCTACCGCCAGGACATGGAAGCAGGCCACAACGACTCGAAGTACAAGCTCAACAGCTACCTGGCCACCGCCTTCGCCCAGTTCCAGCAAAACCGCTGGTGGGCCGATGCGGCACTGACTGGCGGCAAGCTCGACTACGACAGCCTGGAGCGCAAGTTCGACCTGGGCGTCAACGAAGCGCAAGAGAAGGGCGACACCGACGGCCATCTCTGGGCATTCAGCACGCGGGTGGGCTACGACATTGCCCAGCCGGGCAGCGAATGGCACCTCTCGCCGTTTATCAGCGCTGACTATGCGAAGGTGGAAGTCGATGGCTACTCGGAAAAGAGCAACCGCTCCACGGCCCTGACCTTCGATGACCAGACCCGCGACTCGAAACGCCTGGGCATTGGCTTGCAGGGCAAATACAACATCACCCGGCAGACCCAGGTGTTTGGCGAATATGCCCATGAGCGCGAGTACGAAGACGACACGCAAAAGGTCAACATCGCCCTCAACAGCCTGCCCGCCAACGACTTCACGCTGGAAGGCTACACACCACAGAGCCACCTGAACCGCCTGAGCCTGGGGGTCAGCCACAAGTTGACCAACGACCTGGCGCTGCGGGGCGGTTATACGTTGCGCAAGGATGATGACCTGACCCAGCAGGGGGTGAGCCTGGGCGTCAGCCTGGACTTCTGATCGAAGAGAGCCTGTGGGAGCGAGCTTGCTCGCGATAGCGGAGTATCAGTCGACCTATGGGTTGAATGTGACGGCCTCATCGCGAGCAAGCTCGCTCCCACATTTTTGATCGAGTCGCTGAAGGGACTGTGGCGAGGGAGCGTGCTTCCTCGCCACAGTTATTGGAGGCTTCAATCGTTCGAGGTCTGCTCGGCCAGCGCCACGGCGCGGAACATCGCCCGGCGTTTGTTCAGGGTTTCTTCCCATTCCAATGCCGGCACCGAGTCGGCGACGATGCCGCCGCCGGCCTGCACGTGCAGTTCGCCGTTCTTGATGACCGCGGTGCGGATGGCAATCGCGGTGTCCATGTTGCCGTTCCAGGCGAAATAACCCACGGCCCCGCCGTACACCCCCCGCTTGACCGGCTCCAGTTCGTCGATGATTTCCATTGCGCGGATTTTCGGCGCGCCGGACAAGGTGCCCGCCGGCAGGATTGCCCGCAAGGCATCCATGGCCGTCAGCCCGGCCTTCAATTGGCCGGTGACGTTGGAGACGATGTGCATCACGTTGGAATAGCGCTCGATGACCATCTTCTCGGTGAGTTTCACCGAACCGATTTCCGAGACCCGCCCGGTATCGTTGCGCCCCAGGTCGATCAGCATCAGGTGCTCGGCGATTTCCTTGTCGTCCGACAGCAGGTCTTCTTCCAGCGCCCGGTCGGCCTCCTCCGTGGCACCACGGGGGCGAGTGCCGGCGATCGGGCGCACGGTGATCAGGTTGTCTTCGACCCGCACCAGCACTTCCGGTGAACTGCCCACGACATGGAAGTCGCCGAAGTTGAAGAAGTACATGTAGGGCGTCGGGTTGAAGCAGCGCAGCGC
Source organism: Pseudomonas sp. NFACC56-3 (assembly GCF_900100025.1). Lineage (NCBI taxonomy): Bacteria > Pseudomonadati > Pseudomonadota > Gammaproteobacteria > Pseudomonadales > Pseudomonadaceae > Pseudomonas > Pseudomonas sp. NFACC56-3. The sequence continues at coordinate 17,964 of NZ_FMTK01000022.1, forward strand.
CCGGTAGAGATCGATGGGCGCGGCTTTGAAGTCGATGGACATCCGTTGCGACGGCACCACCTGCATGCAGTCGCCCGCCAGGATGTATTCCTTGATGGTGTCGACGGCTCGTTCGTAATCGTCCTGGGTGAAACTGGAACGGAACACCGGGTCGGCCGCCGACTGCTTGCTGAAATCCAGGCCCGGACGCGGCGTGATCGGCTGACGGAGTTTTTCCAACAGCGCCTGCAGGCTTTTCTGACCTTGTTCGTAGGCATCTTCCCGGGACGGGTCGGCCAGGACGATGGCGTGCATCTTGCCGGCGAGGTTATCGAAGACCACGACGGCGTCGGAGACCATCAGCAAGATATCCGGCACGCCCAGGGGATCGGGGTTCGGGCAGGTGCCCAGGCGTTTTTCCACGTAGCGCACGCAGTCGTAGCCGAAATACCCCACCAGGCCACCGTTGAAGCGCGGCAGGCCGGGAATGGTCGGCACGTTGTAGCGGGCCTTGAAGGTTTCGACGAATGCCAGCGGGTCTTCGACGTCGAGGCTTTCGATTTCGACGCCGTCGTGGGTCACGCTGATGCGATGGTCATGGACCCGCAGCACCGTACGGCACGGCAGGCCGATGATGGAATAACGGCCCCACTTTTCCCCGCCCTGTACCGATTCGAGCAGGTAGGAGTTGGGCTGGTCGGCCAGCTTGAGGTAGATCGACAGCGGCGTGTCGAAGTCGGCCAGGGTTTCGCAGGCAAGGGGGATGCGGTTGTAGCCGGCAGCGGCTAGACGCAGGAATTCTTCACGGATCATGGGGTGCCTCGTGGCAAGAGGAGCTGACAGTCAGGTATGCAAACGCGCCGGATAACCGGCCAGGATCACGTCAGGCGCGCCAACGCCAACGGGCCAGGGCCTTCATGACTTTCATCCAGAGTTTGCGAGTGACCACCACGATGGCGTTTCCAGAAGAGGATTGAACAGCGTCGGGCAACGTTATCTCAGCGGCCGGGTCCAGGCAACCGGGAATTAACAGGCGCAAATCGTCGATGACTAGAGCAGGACACTCTTCGGCGATGGGCCGTCCAGGGTTGTATCCATAGCTCAACCCTACGCATTTTACGCCCGCTGCTTTTGCCGCTTGCACATCGATGACCGAGTCACCGACAAACAACGATTGAGAAGCTGGGATATTCGCCATTTTCATGACAAAAAACAGCGCCGCCGGATCGGGTTTTCGCTGCGGCAAGGTATCGCCACCGATGATCCAGCGAAAATAGCGACCAATCTTCATCTGATCCAGCAAAGGCGCGACAAAGCGTTCCGGCTTATTGGTAATCAGCGCCATTTCCACGCCTTGCTTCTGTAACCACTTGAGGGTGGAACGCACGCCGGGATAGACCACGGTCAATTCGTGGCTGCCTTCGTAGGCCTCGTTGAACAATGCCAACGCCCGCTCGGCCTCGGCGTCATCGACACCTTGGGCATCGATGTGATTGGCCAGGGCTCGGCGCACCAGTGTGGGAGTGCCATTGCCAACCCACTGGCGCACCGCGTCAAGGCCAGCGGGTGGACGTCCGAGCGCGAGCAGCATGTGGTCCACGGCAGCCGCGAGATCTGGAAGCGAATCGATCAATGTGCCATCGAGGTCGAACATCACCAGGCGCGGCAAAGTGCCGGGGAACAGCTGCTCGAAGCCGCTCATGGGCGCGCCAGGGCCAGTTCGGCGCGCATTTTTGCAATCACCTCGTTGTAGTCGGGGGCGTTGAAGATCGCCGAGCCCGCGACGAACGTGTCGGCGCCGGCCGCGGCGATTTCACGGATATTGTTCACGTTCACGCCACCGTCGATTTCCAGGCGGATGTCACGTCCCGAGGCATCGATCAGCGCCCGGGCTTCGCGCAACTTGTCGAGGGTGCCCGGGATGAACTTCTGGCCGCCGAAGCCAGGGTTGACGCTCATCAGCAGGATCATGTCGACCTTGTCCATCACGTACTTGAGCACGTCCAGGGGCGTCGCCGGATTGAACACCAGGCCGGCCTTGCAACCGCCCTCGCGGATCAACTGCAGGGAACGGTCGATGTGCAGCGTGGCTTCTGGGTGGAAGGTGATGTAGGTGGCACCGGCTTCGATGAAGTCACCGACGATGCGGTCCACCGGGCTGACCATCAGGTGCGCGTCGATCGGCGCGGTGATGCCGTACTTGCGCAGCGCCGCGCAGACCATCGGGCCGATGGTCAGGTTGGGTACGTAGTGGTTGTCCATGACATCGAAGTGCACGATGTCGGCCCCGGCGGCCAGAACGTTGTCCACTTCCTCGCCCAGACGGGCGAAGTCGGCGGAGAGAATCGACGGAGCAATAGCGAAGGGCTGCATGATGCACCTTTTTTGAGCGAAATCACGATGGCGCGCATTGTATACCTCAAGATTTGGCGCGCCCACCGTGACCGTCGATCAATACGCCGCGCGGTAGATCTTCTCGATGTCGCTGGCGGTCAGCTTGCGTGGGTTGTTGCGCATCAGCCGCTCGATCCCCACGGCCTCCAGGGCCATGGACGGAATCACGTCCTCGGTCACGCCCAGGGTACTCAGGCCCCTGGGGATTTCCACGGCGGCGCACAAGGCGACCATGGCTTCCACGGCTTCGTCGGCGGCCTCTATATCGCTCAGATGGCCAGTCCTGATACCCATGGCTTCGGCGATGTCACGCATGCGCTCGACGCACGCCATTTTGTTCCACGCCATGACATACGGCAGCAACAATGCATTGGCGACGCCGTGAGAGACGTGAAAGCGCCCACCTAACGGATAGGCCAGCGCGTGCACCGCGCCAACCCCGGCATTGCCGAAGGCCATGCCGGCCATCAGGCTGGCGGTGGCCATGTCCTCACGGGCTTGCAGATGGGCGGGATTGGCGTAGGCCTTGGGCAAGGCCTTGCTGATCAGCTTGACCGCGCCGATAGCCAGGGCATCGGTGATCGGCGAAGCATTGAGCGACAGGTAGGCCTCGATGGCATGGACCAGCGCGTCAACACCACTGGAAGCCGTTACGCCACGGGGGCACGTGAGGGTCATCTGTGGGCTGACCAGCGCCACGTCCGGCAACAGAAAATCGCTGACGATGCCTTTTTTCAGCTGCGCGGCCTTGTCGGAAAGGATCGCCACGTTGGTGACTTCCGAACCGGTACCGGCGGTGGTGGGGATGGCAATCATGGGCGGGCCTTTGCGCGGCACCTGATCGACGCCGAACATATCTTGCAACTCGCCATGGTACCCGGCATAGACGCCCACGCACTTGGCAATGTCGATGGCACTGCCACCGCCCAGGCCGATCAGGCCATCATGACCACCGTCGCGGTAGGCTTGCATGCAATCCTCGACGATGGCGATTTCCGGGTCCGGCATAACCCGGTCGAAAATCTCGTAGTCGCGTCCGCCCAGATGTTGCAGGGCCAGCTCCACGGTGCCTGACTGGACCAACGCCGCATCGGTCACGATCAGCGGGTTGTCGACGTCCAGGCGCGTCAACTCGGCGGCCAGTTGCTCGATGGCAGCGGCACCGGTGATCAGTTTATGGGCGATCTTGAATGAGGAAAGACTCATGTGCGCGGCCTCTTGTTCGAGTGTGGGCTGGCACAAGAATAGCTCGGTATTGAGGGTTGTCTGCTATTCAGCTTATGAATGCAATGAGAAACCCTGTGGGAACGAGATTGCTCGCGAAAGCGGTGGAACATTCAACATTGACGCTGAATGTCAGTGCGCTATCGCGAGCAAGCTCGCTCCCACATTTGGACGACGCTGACCTTCAGACCTGGGCCGTGCGCAACTTCTCGCTACGCCCACGCAACCACTCCAGGGTCAGCAGCAGGATCACCGAGAAGGCAATCAGCAGCGTCGCCGCCGCCGCGATGGTGGGGCTGAGGTTTTCGCGGATGCCGCTGAACATCTGCCGGGGCAACGTTGCCTGCTCGGGACCGGCCAGGAACAGGGTCACCACCACTTCATCGAACGACGTGGCGAAGGCGAACAGGGCCCCGGAGATCACGCCCGGGGCGATCAACGGCAGGGTCACCCGACGAAACGCCGTCAGGGGCGAAGCCCCGAGGCTGGCGGCGGCGCGGACCAGGTTGTGATTGAACCCCTGCAAGGTCGCCGACACCGTGATGATGACGAACGGTACACCCAGCACGGCGTGGACCACGATCAGCGAGAGGAAACTGTTGCCCATCCCCAGCGGTGCGAAGAACAGGTAGCTGGCCACGCCGATGATCACCACCGGCACCACCATGGGCGAAATCACCAGGGCCATCACCAGCGCCTTGCCCGGGAAGTCACCCCGGGTCAGGCCGATGGCCGCCAGCGTACCAAAAATCATCGCCAGCAACGTCGCCGCCGGGGCCACGATGATGCTGTTTTTCAGCGCCCGCATCCATTCGGCCGAGGCGAAGAAATCGTGGTACCACTGCAGCGAGAAACCTTGCAGCGGGTATACCAGGAAACTGCCGGAGTTGAACGACAGCGGAATGATCACCAGCACCGGCAGGATCAGGAACAACAGGATCAGCCCGCAGAGTGTGCGCAAGGTGTAGTACCACACCCGTTCGATGGGAGACATGTAAGGACTCAGCATTTTCGATCTCCCCTTAGCTCAGGCGCAGGCGGCTGGCGCCCACCAACCGGTTGTAAATCAGGTAAAGCACGACGGTCGCCAGCAACAGCAGCCCGCCGAGCGCCGTGGCCATGCCCCAGTTGATACTGGTGTTGGTGTAGAACGCGACGAAATAGCTGACCATCTGGTCGTTCGGGCTGCCCAGCAGCGCCGGCGTGATGTAGTAGCCGATGGCGAGGATGAACACCAACAGGCAACCGGCGCCGACACCGGCATAGGTCTGCGGGAAATACACCCGCCAGAAACTGGCGAACGGATGGCAGCCCAGGGAAATCGCCGCCCGCATGTAGGTGGGCGAGATGCCCTTCATCACGCTGTAGATCGGCAGGATCATGAACGGCAGCAGGATATGGACCATGGAGATGTAGACACCGGTGCGGTTGAACACCAGCTCCAGGGGCTTATCGATGATGCCCATGGCCATCAGGCCACTGTTGATCAGGCCGCCCGACTGCAGCAACACGATCCACGCGGCGACGCGCACCAGGATCGAGGTCCAGAACGGTAGCAACACCAGGATCATCAACAGGTTGCTTTGGCGCGACGGCAGGTTCGCCAGCAGGTAGGCCAGCGGATAGGCCAGCACCAGGCAGATCGCGGTGATAACCAGGCCCATCCAGAACGTACGGGTGAAAATATCCAGGTAAATCGCCTGGTCGGGAGTCGCCGGGGCCAGTTCCCCCAGGTCATCGATGCGGTGGTCGACGGCCGCCAGCAGGTAGTACGGGGTGACGTTACTGGTGTTACGGCGGACCACCTGCCAGTACGCCGGATCGCCCCAACGCTCATCGAGGTTTTCCATGGCTTCTTTATAGGAAGCCGGCTCGGTGGCAAACGGCAACGCCCGAGCGGTCTTGGTCAGCAGGCTGCGATAGCCGGCCAGTTCCATGTTCAGGCGCTTGGACAAGTCGCCCAGGGTCTGATTCTTGCGGGCTTCGGCCAGGTCTTCACTGGCGGCCTTGTACACTGGCTCGCCCGGCAAACCGCGTCCGTCCCAGGCCGCGACGGCAGCGACCGTGCGTGGCATGGCGCCCACCACTTCCGGGTTGTTGACGCTTTTGAACAGCAGCGCCACGATCGGCACCAGGAACACCAGCAACAGAAACAGCACCAGCGGCGCAATCAAGGCCTGGGCCTTCCAGCGGTTGACCCGCTCGGCGCGCTTGAGCCGTTGCTTGAGGGTGGGGCTGGTGCCCGCGTTCAGTGGAACGGCGATGGCCATGGCGAACTCCGCAAATCTTTTTATCGTTACAGGGGCAGGGGGCCGCCTCTGTTCTTTTGAAACATCCGATTGAAGCAAGCACCTGTGGGAGCGAGCTTGCTCGCGATGGCTACGGCACATTCAACATTGATGTGTCTGACAAACCGCTATCGCGAGCAAGCTCGCTCCCACAGGGATCTCATCCAGCTTCAGACCGTCGGGTTATTTGGCCGCCCAGGAGTTGAAGCGCTGCTCCAGTTGCTCACCGTTGTCAGCCCAGAAGCTGACGTCGATCTGCACCTGGTTGGCGATGTTTTCCGGGGTGGTCGGCATGTCTTTCAGGACATCCTTGGCCAGCAACGGCACAGCCTGGGTATTGGCCGGGCCGTAGGCGATGTTTTCCGAGTAGGTCTTCTGTTGCTGCGGTGCAACCGAGAAGGCGATGAATTTCTTCGCCGCTTCGGCGCGGGTCTTGTCCAGGCCGCGCGGGATGGCCCAAGCGTCGAAGTCGTAGATACCGCCGTTCCACACCACTTTCAGGTTGCTTTCTTTCTGTACCGCGGCGATCCGGCCGTTGTAGGCCGAGCTCATGACCACGTCACCGGAAGCCAGGTATTGCGGCGGCTGGGCGCCGGCTTCCCACCACTGGATATTCGGCTTGAGCTCGTCGAGCTTTTTGAACGCACGGTCCTGGCCATCCTTGCCGGCCAGCACTTTGTAAACGTCTTTCGGCGCTACGCCGTCGGCCATCAAGGCGAATTCCAGGGTGTATTTGGCACCTTTGCGCAGGCCGCGCTTGCCCGGGAATTGCTTGGTGTCCCAGAAGTCTGCCCAACTGGTCGGCGCGGTCTTGAGTTTGTCGGCGTTGTAGGCCAGCACGGTCGACCACACGAAGAAACCTACGCCGCAAGGCTGGATGGCGCCCTTGACGTAGTCTTCGGTCTTGCCGAACAGGGCCGGGTCCAGTTGCTCGAACATGTCTTCGTCGCAACCACGGGACAATTCCGGAGATTCGACTTCCACCAGGTCCCAGGAAACGCTCTTGGTGTCGACCATGGCCTTGACCTTGGCCATTTCGCCGTTGTACTCGCCAGCCACGATCTTGCCGTTGCCGGCCGCTTCCCACGGTGCGTAGAAGGCTTTGACCTGAGCCGCCTTGTTCGCCCCGCCGAAAGACACCACGGTCAGGTCCGGGCCCGCCGCCATCGCGCTTGCCGCACCCATCATGCCCAGTGTCAGGGCTGTGAACTTCAGGGATCTCAACATTTATTGTTCTCTCCACGTGCAGGGTTGGTGTTGGTACAGCAGGGGGCGATCAATTCGCCTCTAGAAGGGGATCGAGCGCACGCACATGCTCGACTTGCCAGCCAAGCGGAACCACGTCGCCGACAGCGAGCGCGGGATCGAGCTCGGCAATCGGTTGCTTCACGAAGAAGTCGTTCTTGCCACAGACTTCCAGGCGAACCCGGACGTGGTCGCCCAGATAGATGAATTCCGCCACCCTCCCTGAGAAGCGGTTGACACATTGTTCGCTGACACCGTTGAGGCTCACCCGCTCCGGACGGATCGACAGGGTCACCGGCTCGCCGGGCTGACCGACGTTCACCGCCAGGGCCTCGACTTTCTCGCCGCGCGCCAACTCCACCAGGCAACGATCGCCGGTGTGGCTGTGCAGGCGACCGTTGAGACGGTTGTTTTCGCCGATGAAGTTGGCGACGAAAGTATTTTTCGGCTCTTCGTACAGGGTGCGCGGCGGGGCGATCTGTTGGATCTCACCCTGGTGGAACACCGCTACGCGGTCGGACATGGTCAAGGCTTCGCCCTGGTCGTGGGTCACGTAGACCACGGTCACGCCAAGGCGCTGGTGCAGGTGCTTGATTTCCATCTGCATGTGTTCGCGCAATTGCTTGTCCAGCGCACCCAGGGGTTCGTCCATCAGCACCAACTGCGGCTCGAACACCAGCGCCCGGGCCAGGGCCACCCGCTGTTGCTGGCCGCCGGACAATTGCGCCGGGTAGCGTTGTGCGAAGCTGTCCAGCTGGACCATGCTCAGGACACGCTTGACCCGATCGCTCACATCGCTCTTGTTCAGGCCTCGCACGGTCAGCGGGAACGCAAGGTTCTCGGCGACGGTCATGTGCGGGAACAAGGCGTAGTTCTGGAACACCATGCCGATGTCGCGCTTGTGCGGCGGCACATTGTTGATCGAGCGCCCGGCCAGCAGGATCTCGCCGGCGGTTGGGGTTTCAAACCCGGCGAGCATCATCAGGCTGGTGGTCTTGCCGGAGCCGGAAGGCCCGAGCAGGGTCAGGAATTCGCCTTTGCGAATGTCCAGGTTGAGGTCTTTGACGATCAGGTTCTCGCCGTCGTAGCTCTTCTGCACACCACGAAAGCTGACCAGCACATCGCTGGCCCCCGCGCTTGAATCGACCTGGCTCATACCCGCACCTTTTGTTTTGATGACTGCTTGTGAATCAAGCCTAGTGGACCCTGGGGTCCGCGCAAATCGGGGCGCAGGAGAGAATCGCCTCAGCCGGATGGAAGAGTCGGGGTAGGGATTGCCCTACAAGGATGGCGGGATTGGATAAATGCAGCGGTGCGTTTTAAGCGCCAAGCTGCAAGCAGGGGCAAAAGGCGCTGTCGGGGTGTGTCGCAAATGGATATGCCGAGACAAAACCCTGTGGGAGCGAGCTTGCTCGCGATAGCGGAGTGTCAGCCAACATCAATATTGAATGTGCCGCCGCCATCGCGAGCAAGCTCGCTCCCACAGAGGGCGTGCTGAAGCTCAGAGCAACTTGTGCTCCATCGCATACTTCACCAACTCGGCCAATGAGGTGATGTTGAGTTTCTGCATCAGCCGCGCCTTGTGGGTGCTGATGGTCTTGCTGCTCAGGGCCAGTTGCTGGGCGATGTCGTTGACGTTGGCGCCCTGGGCCAGGCGTTCGAAAACCGAGAATTCACGCTCGGACAGCAGCGAGTGCAGCGGGCGGGTGTCGGTCAGGCCGACTTCGAAGACCATGCGGTCGGCCAGGTCCGGGTCGATGTAGCGCCCGCCGGCCGCGACCTTGCGAATCGCCATGAGCAGCAGGGCCGGGTCGCTGTCCTTGGTTGCGTAGCCCGCGGCGCCGACCTTCAGGGCACGGGCGGCCATTTGCGCCTCGTCATGCATCGACAGCACCAGGATGGCTGGCGGATTGTTCAACGCACGGATCCGCGGGATCGCCTCCAGGCCGTTGACGCCCGGCATGGAGATATCCAGCAGCACCACTTCGCAGGGCACGTGGCGCAGGGTCTCGAGCAACTGTTCGCCATTGCTCGCCTCCCCCACCACCAGCAGATCCTTGGCCAGGCCGATCAACTGCTTGATGCCTTCGCGGACGATGGTGTGGTCTTCGGCTACCAGTACACGGATCACATGCTTCTCCAGATTCAGGATCTCATCGCGAGCAAGCTCGCTCCCACACGGTTTGTGTACACCTCGATCGATGTGGGAGCGAGCTTGCTCGCGATAGCGTCAGCCCAGGCAACCCAAACCATCAGGCCTCATTCAACGGCACCCGCACCGACAGGGTGGTGCCCTCCCCGGGCTCACTGTCCAGGGTCAACTGTCCCCCCATGATCAGCACCCGCTCACGCATGCCGACCAGGCCAAAGGACGTTGGCCGGCTCGTATCGGCAATAAATCCTACACCGTCGTCGCTGACGGTCAGACATAAATCAGCGCCTTGCTGAACCAGCGTCAACTCCACGGTATGCGCCTGGGCATGGCGCATCACGTTGGTCAGCGCCTCCTGGAGAATCCGGAACAGGCCGATGGCCTTGGCGTCGCTCAGGGGCGGCAGGTTGTCCGGCACCTGCACCAGGCAAGGGATCTGCGTTCGCGCCTCGAAGCGCCGGGCCTGCCATTCGATGGCCGAGGCGATGCCGGCATCCAGGATTGGCGGGCGCAACGCCGTCGCCACATCCCGCACCAGCTGGAACAACTGAGCAATCAGGCGCTTCATGCTGTTAAGCCGCTCATGCAGGCCCGGGTCGAGTTGCGCGTAGGCCAATTCACACATGGAAGTTTCAAGCTTCAACACCGTCAGCATCTGGCCCAGCTCATCGTGGACTTCCCGGGCAATGCGCGCTTTTTCCTCTTCCCGCACGCTTTCCAGGTGCGCCGACAACTCGCGCAACTGCTCCCGGGAACGAGCCAATTCCAGTTCGATGCGCTTGCTGTCGGTGATGTCCCAGACGATACCGTCCCAGACATAGGCGCCATCTTCGAGACGCCGAGTGATCGCCTTGATCTCGGCCCAACGCTCCTGGCCTTCGCGGGTCAGGATGCGGCCCTGCCATGACCAGTCACTGTCGGTATCCAGCGCCTGGTCCTGGGTGCGGTGATAATCGGCCTTGTCCTGCGGATGCACCAGGCTACGCAGCCCGGTGTCGCTGCGGGCCAGGGTCGCAGGGGAATAGCCCACCAGGCTTTCGCTGCCTTCGCTGATGTAGGCATAGTCGATCTGGCCGGTCACCGGCGCCCGCTCCAGGCGAAAGACCAGGCCCGGCACATTGGCGGCGATGCCTTGCAGCCGCGCCTCGCTTTCGCGCAACGCCGCCAGCGCACGTCGGCGCTCGGTCACATCATTGAGGTAGACCACCAGGTATTCGGCGTCGCGAAAACGCAGAAAGCTCAGGGAAACGTCGGTCGGCAGGATGCTGCCATCGGCTCGCACGCACTCGGTTTCGAAGCTCTGCGGCCCCTCTTCACTGGCCCGGGCGCGCTTCCACAGGTTCAACCAACGGTCCATGTGCAAGCCCGGCTCGAAGTCGATCAGGGGCCGGTCGATGATGGCGCCCGAGGCGTAGCCGAGCATGGTTTCGGCCGCTCGGTTGGCATACCGCACGTGGCTGTCCCAATTGACCCACAGGATGCCGACCGTGCTTTGATCGATGGAGAACTGGGTCAGGCGCAAGGCTTCTTCGCTGGCCGCACGCTGGGCGATGTCCTCCCTCGCGGCACGCAGGCGGCGCTCCAGTGCGCGTTGCTGGCGGCGCTGCCAGAACACGATGGCGACACTGCTGAGCAGCAGGGCCAGGATCAACAGGGTCAGGTTCTGCCAGAAACCCGGGGTCTCGGTCAGGCGCGGGTATTTTGGCTTGAGCCAACGACTGTGCAACTGCTCCAGCTCCTTGGCCGGGATTGCCTGCAAACCTCTGTCGATGATTTCTGCCAGCTCCGGCCAGTCCCGGCGTGTGGCAACCCGTAGCAACTGCGGCAAGCCAATGTCGCCCACCACCGCCAGCTCGGCGAATTCGGGTTCGACCATCAACCTACCCAGTTGCGCCTCGTCGACCACCGCGTACCGGGCCTGCTGGGTCAGCAGCAATTGCAGGGCCTCGCGCTCCATCGGCACGCCTTGCAGGTTCAGCGTCGGGTAGTTGCTGCGCAGGTAATCGGCCGTGGCACTGGGCATGCGCACCGCGACGCGGGCCTGGGCGTCGAGCTTTTCCAACTCCACCCCCTCGGCGCCTTTCTGCGCGCCGACGATCAATTGCGGCACGCGCATGTAGGGATCGGAAAACTGCCAGAGCTTGAGCCCGCCCGGGGATTGGGTCAGGCCCGGAGCGATGTCCACCTCGCCGGCACGCACCGCGGCTTCCAGTTGCGCCACGTCCTGGAAGTTGCGCCAGGTCAGCTCGACGTTCAACGCCTTGCCCAGCCACTGCATCAACTCGACATTGGTGCCGGACAAACGCTGCAAGCGCCGGTCGTATTGCGCATAGGGCGCCTGCAAGACCAGGCCGACCCGCCACTGCGGATGTTGCACCAGCCATTGGCGCTGTTCTGCATTCAATTGCACCCCTGGCGCCGACGGCGCGGGCGCGGCCCACGCCATCAAGGGAAGCCATAAACAGCCGATAACCCACAGGCAGCAAAAACGCATCATTGAAGTCTCATGCACTGACAAATACAGACCAACCCATTAGGCTGCCGGAAATACTTCTGGTCATGGAATATCCGATGCCCTCTGTTTATCGCCTGGCGTTGCCAGCATTGTGCCTATCGCTGATCCTGCCAAGTGCCTTTTCTGTCCAGGCCAGCGAAACGGCCCCCGCCACCGAGCAACCCGCCGGGGAAAAACCTGTCGAGCGCCAGCCTTTGCTCGAGCGTAGCCAGGAAGAAGCGGCCGCACTGGGGCGAAAACTCCCGCCCCAGGAACAGCAACAGTTGCAGACCGGCAGCGACACTTTCCTGGCACTGTGGAAACCGGCGAATACCAGTGACCCCAGAGGCGCGGTCATCATCATCCCCGGTGCCGGCGAAACCGCTGACTGGCCTCAAGTCGTCGGCCCATTACGCAAAAAGTTGCCCGATGTTGAATGGAGCAGCCTGAGTATCACCCTGCCGGACCTGCAAAGCGACGTCATTGCTCCTCGCGTGGAGGAAGCCGCGCCCGAGACCAAGCCGGCCGACACGGCTGCCGCGGCACCGGACGCGACCACTTCGGCGCCGATCGAACAGGTCGCCGGCGGCGAAGCCGATGCGGTGGATCCGGTCGTTGCGCAAACCGATGAAGAACATGCCAAGGCCGACGCCGAGCGCATCTTCGCCCGCATCGATGCGGCGCTGGCCTACGCCGAACAGCAAAGCGCACGCCGTATCGTGCTACTGGGCCATGGCACCGGCGCCTATTGGGCCGCGCGTTACTTGAGTGAAAAGCAACCCTCGCAAGTCGAACGCTTCGTGATGGTGGCTGCGCAGACGCCGGTCACTGCCAAGCCCGGCCTGGCCGAACTGACCCCGACCTTGAAACTGGCGACCGCCGATATTTTCTACATGGACAAACCGCTGGATCGCAACGCGGCGCTGGAGCGCCTGCAGGCGAGCAAACGCTTGAAAGGTTCGACCTTCAGCCAGGTATCCCTCAAGGCCCTGCCGAACCCGTCAGCGGAGCAGGAGCAGTTGTTTCGTCGGGTCCGGGGTTGGTTGAATCCGCAGAAGCCGGGGGAGTGAGGCTTACTGCTGGCCAAGCCGAAGACTGACTTTGTGGCGAGGGGATTTATCCCCGCTGGGTTGCGCAGCAACCCTAAAACCCGCGCAACAACACAATCTGATGGCGAGCGCTGCGCACTCGAGCGGGGATAAATCCCCTCGCCACAGTTGTTCCCCTCCTTATCTACTGTTATCCCTTCTAGCGAAAATCCCGCCGCTCGCGAATCAACCGGTAGGCGTTATGCAGCTCTCGGGTTTTGTCGGTGGCTTCACGCACCTGCAAGGGCGTCGCCCCGCTGCCGGCAATCTTGTCCGGGTGATGACGGCTGAGCAGTCGCCGGTAGGCACGCTTGATCTGCGACGGTTCGCTGGTGGCCGAAACCCCCAGCAAGCGCAAGGCCTCCTGATAGGTCACGCCGGCGTTGGGCCGCGACAGTTTCTGCGGTTCGTAATCAGCCGCCAGCGCCTGGACCTGTTGCGGCGTCCAGCCCAACCAGCGGCCCCATTGGGCCACCAGCTCCCGCTCGGCGACACCGGCACGCCCATCGGCCCAGACCATCCGCCAACAGGCGCGCAATACCCCTTCAGCCGCATGGGGCTGGACGGCCAGGCGACGCATGTAACCGCGCAACCGATCGTTTCCGGACTTGCCCCGGTTGAACGCCGCGATCGCCCGGCGCTGCGCCGATTCACTCAAGTCCAACGCCCGCATCTCCTGGCGAGCTTGCTGGATGTGGCCGTCGACCACGCGCCCATCGCATTTGGCCAGGCGCCCGAGCAATACGAACAACAATTCATCGTTGCGCAACGCCGGGCGGCCGCCCAGGCGCTCGCGTACTTGCGCCCAGCCCTGCAGGTTCAGGCGCCGGTCCAGCGCCTGTCCCAACAACGCGCCAAGCATGGCCCCCGGAATGCTGGCGATGGCAAAGCCCGCCCCGGCTCCAATCAGAGTCCCTGGCCACCACATATCAACCGCTCGCTTCTATCAAGGTTTCGACCTGCGCCAAACGCTCATGGGTGCCGACATCGACCCAATGCCCTTTCAGGTGCTCGCCACTGACGCCCCCCTCGGCCATGGCCGTGCGCAACAGCGGTGCGAGCTTGAAGGCACCGCCAGTGCAACCGTCGAACAACCGCGGGTGCAGGACGGCGATGCCGCTATAGGTCAGGTTGTCGGCAGGCGTTCGCCCATCGTGAACCTTTCCGTCGGCCAGGATGAAATCGCCGTCCGGGTGATGCTCCGGATTATCGACAAGCACCAGGTGCGCCAGCCCTTTGAGCGGCCTGCGCAACGCGCTGAAATCGTAGTCGGTCCAGATATCGCCATTGACCACCACAAACGCGTCATCGCCCAGCAACGGCAAGGCCCGGAAAATCCCTCCCCCGGTCTCCAGCGGCTCGCCTTCGGGTGAAAACCGAATGCTCACGCCAAAACCCGAACCGTCCCCCAGGTGATCTTCGATCTGCTGGCCGAGCCAGGCGTGATTGATCACGATCTCGCTGAACCCGGCCTTGGCGAGCGCTCGCAAGTGGTATTCGATCAAGGGAACGCCACCCACGCGAATCAACGGCTTTGGCGTGGTGAGGGTCAAGGGGCGCATGCGCTCGCCCCTGCCCGCCGCCAGGATCATCGCCTTCATGCCGTTGCTCCGGCCGACCGCCGCAGGCTGCCAAGCAGCTCATCGAGCGGTGCCAGTTCAGGACGCCGGGCAATGACCGCTTCTATATAGGCAAAGAAACGCGGCACATCGCCGAGGTAACGTGGTTTGCCATCACGGTGGCAAATGCGCGCGAAGATCCCGATGACCTTGAGGTGACGCTGCACGCCCATCAAGTCGCTGGCCCGCAGGAAATCCTCGAGATCCGGCTGTACGGGAATGCCAAGGGCGCCAGCCTGCTGCCAGTAACGCTCGAGCCAACCGCGCACACGCGCCTCGGGCCAACTGAGGAAGGCATCCTTGAACAGGCAGGTCACGTCGTAGGTCACCGGGCCATAGACCGCATCCTGAAAGTCCAGCACACCGGGGTTCGGTACGCTGAGCATCAGGTTGCGCGGCATGTAGTCGCGGTGCACCAGCACTTTGGGCTGGGCCAGGGCGCTGTCGATCAACAGCTCGCTGGCCTGTTGCCAGAGCTGCTGCTGGGCCGGATCGAATTCGATGCCCAGCTCGCGCTTGACGTACCACTCGGGAAACAATTCCAGCTCCCGACGCAGCAACGCGACATCGTAGCTCGGCAACGGCGCGACCATCGGCAGTTGCTGGAAAGCCAACAAGGCTTGCAAGGCATCGCCGAATAAATCGTCGGCATTTTCGCCGTCGATCACGTCCAGGTAGGTCTGATTGCCCAGGTCATTGAGCAAAAGAAAGCCGCGTTCAAGGTCTTCGGCATAAATTTTTGGCACGTTGATGCCGGATTTCGCCAGTAAAAAAGCAATATCCACGAAAGGTTTGCAGTTTTCCTGGGGCGGTGGCGCGTCCATTACGATCAAACTGCGGCCCTCGCCTTCCCAGCGGAAATACCGCCGGAAACTCGCGTCACTGCTGGCGGCGGTCAACGTGGCCGGGGGTACGGTGCCCCAACCCTGTTGAGTGAAAAGGATCGGCAGTTGTTCATCGAGCCAAACTTTCAGGTGTTGCAAGCGTACATCTTGGTCGGGCATTGCAAGGGTCTCCGACGGCGCTAGCCGTCAAGCGGGTCATGCTTTATTATCCAGCATCTTTTTCAGACCATCGAGAGGCGTGCGGCCCACACCGCGGGCAGATGGCACGCAGGAAGCCCGGACTAATAAGATGGCATTGAAATCCCCCGCGTTTCGTAAAAAATTTCCGTTGCTGGTCACCGGCAGTCTGCTGGCCCTGCAACCCCTGGCCTCTTCATTCGTCGTCGCGGCGCAGCAGTATGACTGCTCCGTCTCCGCTTCGGGTGCCTGGGACTGTGCACCCAAGACACCGGCCGCCGCGTTGCCGCCGCGCCCCGTGCATGACGGCAGTGCGGTTTCCGACAGCGGCGCGGCGCCAGCCGACAGCGGCTCGGTCGAGGAAGCCGGCGAAAAGCCGATGCTCGTTACCGAAGCCAAGGGCCGCGGCCTGAAGTCGCGCAGTGCAGACTACAGCCACCTGGATTGGGTTCCACGAGAGAACCTCACCCCGGCGCAACTGGCTGAAACCGGTCCTTACTGCGCGGGTGCCTATATCGAGCCCTCTCGCCCCGGCATGAATGACAAGACGGCCAAGAGCGACGCCCCGACCTTCCTCGGCGCCAAGGCTTCCCGCTATGAGCAGGAACAGCAAGTGGCAACCCTGGCCGGCGATGTGGTCATGCGTCAGGGCAGCATGCAGGTCGAGGCCGACGAGGCCAGCCTGTACCAGGCCGAGAACCGTGGCGAGCTGAACGGCAACGTGCGGGTTCGCGACAACGGCGCACTGATCGTCGGCGACCACGCCGAGGTACAGCTGGACACTGGCGAAGCCAAGGTCGACAACGCCGAATACGTGATGCACAAGTCGCGCATCCGCGGTAACGCGCTGTACGCCAAGCGTGCCGAGAACGCGATCATCCGCCTCAAGGACGGTACCTACACCACGTGCGAACCGGGCAGCAACGCCTGGACGCTCAAGGGCAACAACATCACCCTGAACCCGGCCACCGGCTTCGGCACCGCGACCAACGTGACGCTGCGGGTCAAGGACTTTCCGGTCCTGTACACGCCGTACATCTACTTCCCGATCGACGACCGTCGCCAGTCCGGCTTCCTGCCGCCGACCATCGGCAGCGGCAGCGATACCGGGTTCCTGTTGGTCACTCCGTACTACTTCAACCTGGCGCCGAACTACGACGCCACGTTGTACCCGCGCTACATGGCCAAGCGCGGCCTGTTGATGGAAGGCGAGTTCCGCTACCTGACCAAGTCCAGCGAAGGTCAGTTCGGTGCTGCGTACCTCAACGACGAAGAAGATGAACGCGCCCAGCAGACCGACTACAGCAAGACTCGCTACATGTACAACTGGCAGCACAAGGGCGGGCTCGATTCCCGCGTGCTGACGGAAGTCGACTACACCAAGATCAGCGACCCTTACTACTTCCAGGACCTGCAGACCGACCAGATCGGTGTCGAGTCCAGGGACTTCGTGAATCAGCAGGGCGCGGTCAGCTATCGCGGCGATACGTACGCGGCGCGGTTGAACGTCCAGGCCTATCAAATGGCCACGATCTCGAACATCACGCCGTACGATCGCTTGCCGCAGATCACCTTCAACGGTGCGCTGCCGCAGCATCCGGGTGGCTTGGATTTCGCCTATAACACTGAGTTCGTGCGGTTTGATCGTGATCTGCGGACCGGGGATTACACCAATGAGGACGGCACCACCGAGCCTTTCCTTGACAGAAACGTAACTGGCCTGGCCCGTGCCACCGGCGACCGGATGAATCTGGCCCCCGTGATGAGCTTGCCGATGAATGCGAGCTATGGATACATCAAACCCTCGCTCAAATACCAATACACCCAGTACGATCTGGACCTGGATAATCGTGGCAAGGCAGATATCGCCGCTCAAGATGCGGAAGGCGACCGTCTGAATGGTACCTACAGCCGCAACCAAAGCCGTGGAGTGCCGATCGCAAGCATCGACAGCGGTCTCTACTTCGACCGGGATACCCAGTGGTTTGGCAAGAATTACCGCCAGACCTTGGAACCGCGCTTGTACTATCTCTATGTGCCTGAGAAAGACCAGAGCGACATTCCGGTTTTCGACACCAGCGAAAGCACCTTCAACTACTCGTCGCTGTTCCGGGACAACCGCTTCACTGGTTCCGACCGTGTTGGCGACGAAAACAAGTTGTCCTTGGGCGTGACCAACCGCTGGATTCAGGAAGATGGCTTCGAACGCCAGCGCATCAGCGTCGGCCAGGCCTTCTACTTCAAGGATCGCGAAGTTCAACTGCCGGGTATCGACTACAAGACGCGTGAAGATGCGCATTCCAGCGTTTCTCCTTACGCACTGGAGTACGAATACCGCTGGAACCGCGACTGGCGCACCACGGCCGACTACAACTGGGACCCGGACAGCCACAGCCCCCGCTCGGGCAGTGCGATGTTCCATTATCAGCCGGAAGACAACCCGAACAAGGTTATCAACGCCGGATACCGGTATCGCAACGACCAGGTCCGTTACGACCAGACGACTGGACGATGGCAAGTGGGCGGTGGCGACTACGGCACGCCTGGCCAGCCTGGCTACGTGAAGGACTACTACAAGATCAAGCAGCACGATTTCTCGGTCATCTGGCCGATCGTGCCGCAGTGGAACGCCATCAGCCGTTGGCAGTATGACTACAACCGCAATCGTACCCTGGAAGCCTTCGGTGGTTTCGAATACGACAACTGCTGCTGGAAACTGCGCCTGATCAACCGCTACTGGGTCGACTATGAGGAATTCAGTCAAGCCGCCCCGGAAAACGAAAAAGGCGACCACGGCGTCTTCCTCCAAATTGTTCTGAAGGGACTCGGCGGCCTCACCGGCGCCAAGGTAGAGAGCTTCCTCGACAAAGGCATCCAAGGTTATCGTGAACGTGAAGAACAAGCTTTCTGATTGTCTGCGCCCGCTGATGCTGGGCGCGCTGTTCCTGGGTACCGCGGCCAACGCCGCGGTACAGTCCATCGACAAGGTCGTGGCCATCGTCGACAACGACGTGGTCATGCAGAGCCAGCTGGACCAGCGCGTCCATGAAGTGCAGCAAACCATCGCCAAGCGCGGCGGGGGCCTGCCGCCACCGGGGGTACTGGACCAGCAAGTGCTCGAGCGCCTGATCGTCGAAAACCTGCAACTGCAGATCGGCGAGCGTTCCGGCATTCGCATTACCGATGAAGAACTGAACCAGGCTGTCGGCACCATTGCCCAGCGCAATAACATGAGCATCGACCAGTTCCGCGCCGCCCTGGCTCGCGACGGCCTCTCCTATGAGGACGCCCGCGATCAGATCCGTCGCGAAATGGTCATCAGCCGTGTGCGCCAGCGCCGTGTCGCCGAACGCATCCAGGTGTCGGAGCAGGAAGTGAAGAATTTCCTCGCCTCCGACCTGGGCAAGATGCAGCTTTCCGAAGAGCTGCACTTGGCGAATATCCTGATTCCTACCCCGGAAAGCGCCAACTCCGAAGCCATCCAGAGCGCTTATCGCCAGGCAATGGATGTCTACCAGCAGCTCAAGCAAGGCGCTGATTTCAGCCAGATGGCTATTGCCAAGTCGGGCAGCGACAACGCCCTGGAAGGCGGTGACATGGGCTGGCGCAAGCCCGCTCAACTGCCGCCTCCGTTCGACCGTGAGCTGAGCGCCATGGCCGTGGGCGACATCACCCAGCCAGCACGCACCCCAGGCGGCTTCATTATCCTGAAAGTGCTGGAAAAGCGCGGTGGCGGAACCCAGGTTCGTGACGAAGTGCATGTTCGCCACATCCTGATCAAGCCAAGCGAGATTCGCAGCGAAGCCGAGACCAAGCGCCTGGCGGAAAAACTCTACGACCGCATCGAAGCGGGCGAGGACTTCGCCGAGCTGGCGAAGAGTTTCTCCGAGGACCCGGGGTCGGCCCTCAACGGCGGCGATCTGAACTGGGTTGACCCGAATGCACTGGTTCCCGAGTTCCGCCAGGTCATGGCCAGTACCCCGCAAGGGCAACTGTCCAAGCCATTCAAGAGCCCGTATGGCTGGCACGTACTGGAAGTCCTTGGCCGTCGCGCCACCGACAGCACCACCCAGGCACGCGAACAGCAAGCGATGACCGTATTGCGCAACCGCAAATATGACGAAGAGCTGCAAACCTGGCTGCGTCAGATTCGCGACGAAGCCTACGTTGAAATCAAACTTCCTGGTGCAGACCAGGCAGCGCAGTGAAACCCAAGCGTTTCGCGCTGACACCCGGCGAACCAGCCGGCATCGGTCCCGACCTGTGCCTGCTGCTCGCCTCGCACCCCCAGCCGCATCCTCTGATTGCCATCACCAGTCGCGACCTGCTCCTTGAACGGGCCGCGCAACTGGGGGTGGTCGTCGACCTGTTGCCAGTGACACCGCAGGCCTGGCCGGATACCCCGGCGCCCGCCAACAGCCTGTATGTCTGGGATACGCCCTTGGGCGCCCCGGTTGTCACCGGGCAGCTGGACAAGGCCAACGCCGCGTTCGTCCTGCAAACCCTGACCCGCGCCGGCCAAGGCTGCCTGGACGGGACATTCGCCGGCATGATCACCGCACCGGTACACAAGGGCGTGATCAACGAATCCGGGATTGCCTTTTCCGGACATACCGAATTCCTGGCGGACCTGACCCACACCGCGCAAGTGGTGATGATGCTCGCCACCCGCGGCCTGCGTGTGGCGCTGGTGACCACTCACTTGCCCTTGCGGGACATCGCCGACGCCATCACCCCGGAACGCCTGGAGCGGGTCACGCGCATCCTGCACGCCGACCTCCAGGAAAAATTCGGCATCGCCCGGCCACGCATCCTGGTCTGTGGGCTCAATCCCCATGCCGGCGAAGGCGGGCACCTGGGCCGTGAAGAAATCGACATCATCGAACCCACTTTGGAGCGCTTGCGCAGCGAGGGCATGGACCTGCGTGGCCCGCTGCCTGCCGACACTCTGTTTACCCCCAAATATCTGGAGCACTGCGATGCGGTGCTGGCGATGTACCACGACCAGGGCCTGCCCGTGCTGAAGTACAAAGGCTTCGGCGCGGCAGTCAACGTGACGTTGGGCCTGCCGATCATCCGTACCTCCGTGGACCATGGCACCGCCCTGGACCTGGCCGGCAGCGGCAAGATCGATACCGGCAGCCTGCAAGTCGCCCTGGAAACCGCCTACCAGATGGCCGAGACCCATTTATGACCGAGCAATACCAACACCGCGCGCGCAAGCGCTTCGGCCAGAACTTCCTGCACGACGCCGGCGTGATCGATCGCATCCTGCGCTCCATCCGGGCCAAGCCCGACGACCGCCTGCTGGAAATCGGGCCGGGCCAGGGCGCCCTGACCGAGGGCCTGCTCGACAGCGGCGCGCAACTGGACGTGGTGGAACTGGACAAGGACCTGGTCCCGATCCTCAACCAGCAGTTCGCCGGCAAGAGCAATTTCAACCTGCACCAGGGGGACGCGCTGAAGTTCGACTTCAATAGCCTGAACGCCGCGCCGAACAGCCTGCGGGTGGTGGGAAACCTGCCGTACAACATCTCCACGCCGCTGATCTTCCATCTGCTGAGCAACGCCAGCCTGATCCGCGACATGCACTTCATGCTGCAGAAAGAAGTGGTCGAGCGCCTCGCCGCCGGCCCTGGCGGTGGCGATTGGGGTCGCCTGTCGATCATGGTCCAGTACCATTGCCGGGTCGAACACCTGTTCAATGTCGGTCCGGGTGCATTCAACCCGCCGCCGAAAGTCGATTCGGCCATCGTCCGCCTGGTGCCTCATGCCGTCCTGCCGCACCCGGCCAAGGATCATCGCCTGCTGGAACGGGTGGTGCGCGAAGCGTTCAACCAACGCCGCAAAACCTTACGCAACACCTTGAAACTGTTGCTCAGCAGCGCCGAAATCGAAGCCGCCGGCGTCGACGGCAGCCTGCGCCCCGAGCAGCTGGACCTGGCGGCTTTCGTACGCCTGGCCGACAAGCTCAGCGAACAGGCCGCCCCGCAAGCCGACGCCAGCTGAACGGGCGACAAGCGCTATCGGGCAGTACGCCAGTCTGGTCTACTACCCGATACTTGGCCTAGACTGATCTCCTGAGTCGCGCCCGCGTCCCGCTTCGTTTTTAAGGCCTTATTTGCATGTCTGATCCTCGTTACCAGGTCGACGTCAGCGTCACCACCCGTTTTCTGGCAGAACAGTCGCAACCCGAGCATGACCGCTTCGCCTTCGCCTACAGCATTACCGTGCGCAACAACGGCTCCTTGCCGGCCAGGCTGCTGTCGCGGCACTGGGTCATCACCGATGGCGACGGCCATGTCGAAGAAGTGCGTGGTGAAGGCGTTGTCGGACAGCAGCCGCTGATCGACGCCGGTAAAAGCCACAGCTATAGCAGCGGGACCGTGATGACCACCAAGGTCGGCACCATGCAGGGTACCTACCAGATGCTGGCCGAGGACGGCACGCGCTTCGACGCTGTCATCAAGCCCTTTCGCCTGGCCGTGCCCGGAGCGCTGCACTAATGGCCACGTATGCGGTCGGCGACCTGCAAGGCTGCCTCGATCCGCTCAAGTGCCTATTGGAACGCGTCGCCTTCGATCCCCAGGAAGACACGCTGTGGCTGGTGGGTGACTTGGTCAACCGTGGCCCGCAATCCCTTGAAACGTTGCGTTTTCTCTACGGCATCCGCCAGTCGCTGGTGTGCGTGCTCGGCAACCACGACCTGCACCTGTTGGCCGCCTGGCAGAACATCGAGCGCCTGAAAAAATCCGACACCTTGAGGGAAATCCTCGAGGCCCCCGATTGCGTTGAACTGCTGGAGTGGCTGCGCCAGCAAAAGCTCATGCACTACGACGAGCCACGCAACCTGGCGCTGGTCCATGCCGGCATCCCGCCCCAGTGGTCCCTGCGCAAGGCGCTCAAGTGCGCCAGCGAGGTGGAACAGGCATTGCGCGACGACAATCTGTTCGCACCCTACCTGGATGGCATGTACGGCAACGAGCCGGTCAAGTGGGACAACGACCTCACCGGCAGCGCTCGCCTTCGCGTCATCACCAATTACTTCACGCGCATGCGTTTCTGCACCCGCGACGGCAAGCTCGACCTCAAGGGCAAGGAAGGCATCGAGACCGCACCACCCGGCTACGCCCCCTGGTTCAAGCACAGCGAGCGCAAGACCCGTCACCTGAAAATCATTTTCGGGCACTGGGCGGCACTGGGAGGTCAATGCGACGAACCCGGCGTCTTCGCCCTCGATACCGGCTGCGTGTGGGGCAGCGCCATGACGCTGATGAACGTCGACACGGGCGAGCAACTGCGTTGCGATTGCGACGAACAGGGCCACGCCAGAATCCATCACCCGACCGCCGCACCATTGCCGGCCGGCACCGCCGTTTGACCGGCGTTGCGCTCAAGCTACAGGAGTCCCCCATGACCGAATTCAAACGCATCCCCCCGGAACAGGCCCAGGCCCTGCGCGAGCAAGGCGCGGTCGTCGTCGACGTTCGCGACCCAGCCACGTTTGCGGCTCTGCACATCAGTGGCGCCAAGCACCTGGATAACCATTCCATCGCCGACTTCATCCGTGCCGCCGACCTCGATGCGCCGACCGTCGTGGTCTGCTATCACGGCAACTCCAGCCAGAGCGCAGCCGCCTATCTGGTCAGCCAGGGCTTCACCGACGTCTACAGCCTGGACGGTGGTTTTGAGTTGTGGCGCGCGACGTATCCTGCAGAAACAGCGCAAGGCGCCGCCGAATAATTTTTTATCCCGGCCAAGCCCGCGTGAACCGTGGGCTTGAGCGATGGCGGACGAACGGTCTGCCACAACTAATTACGTATTCCACCTTTACCTCCGTGATTCCGAACTATCCTTAGCCTCAGGCCATCCAAAACAGGGGAGAGCCGGTACACCGGCGCGCGGGTCATCGGGAGTCAGCTTTCAGGAGCCTGCATTCTTGAAAGCATTCTGGGGGGTAAACGGCAACTGGGTTCCCAGCGGCTGTCCAGCGTCGACTGATTGATCCGACACCGGCTCCACGTATCGAGCGAGGTGACGTCATGAGCATTTTTAGCCACTTCCAGCAACGTTTCGAGTCCACGCGGCAAGAGGAATACTCGCTGCAGGAATACCTCGAACTCTGCAAGCAGGACCGCAGTGCCTATGTGTCGGCTGCGGAGCGTCTGTTGCTGGCCATCGGAGAACCGGAGCTGCTGGATACCTCGACCAACTCGAGGCTCTCGCGCATCTTCTCCAACAAGGTGATTCGCCGCTATCCGGCCTTTGCGGACTTCCACGGGATGGAAGAATGCATCGAACAGATCGTGTCCTATTTCCGCCATGCCGCCCAAGGCCTGGAAGAGAAGAAACAAATCCTTTATCTGCTCGGCCCCGTGGGTGGCGGTAAATCGTCCCTGGCCGAAAAACTCAAGCAACTGATCGAAAAAGTACCCTTCTATGCCATCAAGGGCTCGCCGGTGTTCGAATCGCCCCTGGGGCTGTTCAATGCCACGGAGGACGGCGCGATCCTCGAGGAAGACTTCGGTATTCCACGCCGCTACCTCAACACCATCATGTCGCCATGGGCGACCAAGCGCCTGGCCGAGTTCGGCGGTGATATCAGCCAGTTCCGGGTGGTCAAGCTCTACCCCTCGATCCTCAACCAGATCGCGGTAGCCAAGACCGAGCCGGGGGACGAGAACAACCAGGACATCTCGGCCCTGGTAGGCAAGGTCGATATCCGCAAGCTGGAAGAATTCCCACAGAACGACGCCGACGCCTACAGTTATTCGGGTGCGCTGTGCCGGGCCAACCAGGGCCTGATGGAATTCGTCGAAATGTTCAAGGCACCTATCAAGGTGCTGCACCCACTGCTGACCGCCACCCAGGAAGGCAACTACAACAGCACCGAGGGCCTGGGGGCCATTCCGTTCACCGGCATCCTGCTGGCGCACTCCAACGAATCGGAATGGCATACCTTCCGCAACAACAAGAACAACGAAGCCTTCATCGACCGGATCTATATCGTCAAGGTGCCGTACTGCCTGCGAGTGACCGACGAGGTGAAGATCTACGACAAGCTGCTGTTCAACAGCTCGCTGTCCAAGGCTCATTGCGCCCCCGACACCCTCAAGATGCTGGCCCAGTTCACGGTGCTGTCGCGCCTCAAGGAGCCGGAAAACTCCAACATCTATTCGAAGATGCGTGTGTACGACGGTGAAAACCTCAAGGACACCGATCCGAAGGCCAAGTCGATCCAGGAATACCGCGACAACGCTGGCGTCGACGAAGGAATGAACGGGCTGTCCACACGCTTCGCGTTCAAGATCCTGTCCAAGGTCTTCAACTTCGACCCCCACGAAATTGCCGCCAACCCGGTTCACCTGCTGTATGTGCTGGAACAGCAGATCGAACAGGAACAGTTCCAGGCCGAAACCCGCGAGCGTTACCTGCGCTTCCTCAAGGAATACCTGGCCCCTCGCTACATCGAGTTCATCGGCAAGGAAATCCAGACGGCTTACCTGGAGTCCTACAGCGAATACGGCCAGAACATCTTCGACCGCTATGTGCTGTACGCAGACTTCTGGATCCAGGACCAGGAATACCGCGACCCGGAAACCGGCGAAATACTCAATCGCGTGGCCCTCAACGAGGAACTGGAAAAAATCGAGAAACCGGCGGGCATCAGCAATCCGAAGGATTTCCGCAACGAAATCGTCAACTTCGTGCTGCGCGCCCGGGCCAACAACAACGGCAAGAACCCAACCTGGCTCAGCTATGAAAAGCTGCGGGTGGTCATCGAGAAGAAAATGTTCTCCAACACCGAAGACCTGCTGCCCGTCATCAGCTTCAACGCCAAGGCCAGCAAGGAGGACCAGCAAAAACACAACGATTTTGTCACACGCATGGTCGAACGTGGCTACACCGACAAACAGGTACGACTGCTTTCCGAGTGGTACCTGCGGGTCCGGAAATCGCAGTAAGCAGCGGCAAGCTTCTAGCTACAAACTGCAAGGGAGCGGCGTCGAGCCCAAGGCTCGACGCCACGCCACTTACGGCTTGAGGCTTACGACTTGAAGCTCCCCTGGAGGGGCCTATGAGCTATGTGATCGACCGACGCCTTAATGGCAAGAACAAGAGCACGGTGAACCGCCAGCGGTTTCTGCGGCGTTACCGTGACCACATCAAGAAGGCCGTCGAAGAGGCGGTCAGCCGGCGTTCCATTACCGATATGGAACACGGCGAACAAATCAGCATCCCCGGCCGCGACATCGACGAGCCGGTGCTTCACCATGGTCGCGGTGGCAAACAGACCGTCGTGCACCCCGGTAACAAGGAATTCACCAGTGGCGAGCACATCCCCCGGCCCCAGGGCGGCGGTGGCGGCAAGGGCCCTGGCAAGGCCGGCAATTCCGGCGAAGGCATGGATGAGTTTGTCTTCCAGATCACCCAGGAGGAGTTCCTGGAATTCATGTTCGAGGACCTGGAGCTGCCGAACCTGGTCAAGCGCAACCTGACCGGTACCGACACCTTCAAGACCGTGCGTGCCGGTATCAGCAATGAAGGCAACCCATCACGCATCAACATCATCCGCACCCTTCGTTCGGCCCACGCCCGGCGCATCGCGCTGTCGGGCAGCAGCCGGGCCAAACTGCGCGAAGCCAAGGAAGAACTGGCTCGTCTTAAACGCGAAGAACCCGATAATTTCGGCGATATTCAGGACCTGGAAGCGGAAATCGAGAAACTCAGCGCACGCATCCACCGCGTTCCGTTCCTCGATACCTTCGACCTCAAGTACAACCTGCTGGTGAAACAGCCAAACCCCAGCTCCAAGGCGGTGATGTTTTGCCTGATGGACGTTTCCGGCTCCATGACCCAGGCCACCAAGGACATCGCCAAGCGCTTCTTCATCCTGCTGTACCTGTTCTTGAAGCGGAACTACGACAAGATCGACGTAGTGTTCATCCGCCACCACACCAGCGCCCGGGAAGTGGACGAGGAAGAGTTCTTCTATTCCAGGGAAACCGGCGGCACCATTGTCTCCAGCGCCCTGAAGCTGATGCAGGAAATCATGGCCGAACGCTACCCCGCCAACGAATGGAACATCTATGCGGCCCAGGCGTCGGACGGAGACAACTGGAACGACGATTCACCGATCTGCCGTGACATCCTGATCAACCAGATCATGCCGTTCGTCCAGTACTACACCTATGTGGAAATTACTCCACGGGAACACCAGGCGTTGTGGTACGAATACGAACGGATTGCCGAAGCATTTTCCGACACATTTGCCCAACAGCAACTGGTCTCGGCCGGGGATATCTACCCGGTCTTCCGTGAACTCTTCCAGCGCAGGTTAGTGACATGACCGCCAAAAAAGAGCAGAAACGCCAGCCCATTTCCACCGGCTCCGAATGGACATTCGAGCTGATCAAGGCCTACGACCGCGAAATCAGCCGTATCGCGGACCGTTATGCCCTCGACACCTACCCGAACCAGATCGAGGTGATCACCGCCGAGCAAATGATGGACGCCTACGCGTCGGTCGGCATGCCGCTGGGCTATCACCACTGGTCCTACGGCAAGCACTTCCTCAGCACCGAGAAATCCTACAGCCGCGGTCAGATGGGGCTGGCCTATGAGATCGTGATCAATTCCGACCCCTGCATCGCCTACCTGATGGAGGAAAACACCATCTGCATGCAGGCCTTGGTGGTGGCGCACGCCTGCTACGGGCACAACAGCTTCTTCAAGGGCAACTACCTGTTCCGCACCTGGACCGATGCCAGTTCGATCATCGATTACCTGGTGTTCGCCAAGCAGTACATCATGCAATGCGAGGAACGCCACGGTATCGACGCGGTGGAGGACCTGCTGGACTCCTGCCATGCCCTGATGAACTACGGCGTGGACCGCTACAAACGACCGTACCCGATTTCCGCCGAAGAAGAACGCCGGCGCCAGAAGGACCGCGAAGAACACCTGCAGAAACAGATCAACGATCTTTGGCGCACCATTCCCAAGGGTGCGGACAAGTACAACGAAAAAGACAATGCCCGCTTCCCTGCCGAGCCCCAGGAGAACATTCTCTATTTCATTGAAAAACATGCGCCGCTGCTGGAACCGTGGCAACGGGAAATCGTGCGCATCGTGCGCAAGATCGCCCAGTACTTCTATCCACAGCGCCAAACCCAGGTAATGAACGAAGGCTGGGCCACGTTCTGGCACTACACGCTGATGAACGACCTGTACGACGAAGGCCTGGTCACCGACGGCTTCATGATGGAGTTCCTGACGTCACACACCAGCGTGGTGTTCCAACCTGGCTTCGACAGCCCGTACTACAGCGGCATCAACCCTTACGCACTGGGTTTCGCCATGTACCGCGACATTCGGCGCATGTGCGAAAACCCTACCGAGGAAGATCGTCGCTGGTTCCCGGAAATCGCCGGTTCGGACTGGTTGTCCGCCATTAAATTCGCCATGAGCAGCTTCAAGGACGAAAGCTTCATCCTGCAGTACCTTTCCCCCAAGGTGATCCGCGACCTGAAACTGTTCAGCATCCTGGATGACGACCAGAAGGACGACCTGGTGGTACCTGCCATTCACGATGAGAGCGGCTATCGCATCATTCGCGAAACCCTGGCGGCGCAGTACAACCTGGGTAATCGCGAGCCCAATGTGCAGATCTACAGCATCGACCGCCGCGGAGACCGCTCGCTGACCCTGCGGCACCAGGCGCACAACCGCAAACCACTGGGTGACTCCACCGATGAAGTGCTCAAGCACCTGCATCGCCTCTGGGGCTTCGACATCCACTTGGAAACCCTGCAAGGCGACCAAGTGATGAAAACCCACCATGTCCCTCCCAAAGGCGAACAAGCCGAAGGCGATTATGGTCGCCTGGACCTGGCCGTCATTCATCTTTGATCCCGTTTTCGCCTCCGGACGTCTGACGCAAAGGTTATCCTGTCGGACCAACGGAGGTTTTTTATGCAGATCTATAAAGTTGGCGGCGCCGTACGCGATCGCCTGCTGGGCATTCCCGTCACCGACATCGATCGGGTCGTCGTGGGAGCCACCGCCGAGGAAATGCTCGCCAAGGGTTTTCGCCCCGTGGGGGCCGACTTTCCGGTATTCCTCGACCCGAAGACCGGCGAGGAGTACGCCCTCGCCCGCACCGAGCGCAAGAGCGGCCGCGGCTATGGCGGCTTCGTGTTCCATGCCAGCCCTGAAGTCACTCTGGAAGAAGACCTGGTCCGTCGGGACTTGACCATCAACGCCATGGCTGAAGATGAACATGGCAACCTGACCGATCCGTACCACGGCCAGCGCGATCTGGAAGCCCGGGTGCTGCGCCACGTTTCCCCCGCTTTCGCCGAAGATCCGCTCCGAGTCCTGCGGGTTGCCCGTTTTGCCGCCCGTTATGCGCCGCTGGGTTTCAAGGTGGCGGACGAAACCCTTGAGCTGATGCGCCAGCTCAGCGAGTCCGGCGAACTGGAGGCGTTGACGGCCGAGCGCAGCTGGAAAGAAATTTCCCGCGCGCTCATGGAAAAGCAACCCCAGGTATTTATTCAGGTCTTGCGCGACTGCACGGCCCTCAAGGTCTTGCTGCCCGAAGTCGACGCGCTGTTCGGCGTGCCACAACCTGAAGCCCATCACCCGGAAATCGATACCGGTGTCCATACCCTGAGCGTGCTGCAACAGGCAGCACTGCATCAACAGCCGCTAACGGTCCGCTGGGCCTGCCTGCTCCATGACCTGGGTAAAGGCCTGACGCCCCAGCACGAATGGCCGCGACACATCGCCCATGAGCACACGGGCTTGAAGCTGATCAAAGCCGTCAGCGAGCGCTTCAAGGCGCCGCGCGACTGTCAGGAACTGGCGTTGTTGGTGGGCCAATACCATACCCATGGTCATCGCGCGCTGGAACTGAAGGCATCTACTCTGCTTGAGCTGCTACAAAGCTTTGATGTGTACCGCCGGCCCCAGCGCTTCGAGGAATTCATCGCGGCCTGCGAGATGGACGCTCGGGGGCGCAAGGGGCTTGAGCAGCGAAGTTATCCACAGGCTGATTATCTGCGGGGCGCCGCAGCAGCGGCCCGCGCAGTGGCGGTGCAGCCTTTGCTGGAGAAAGGCTTCAAGGGGCCGGAGCTGGGTGAGGCGATCAAGCGTGAGCGGCTCAAGGCATTGAAAGCGTATAAGGAAGCGGCGAGCTGACGGGGGGTCGTGTCAGTTTGCATTTTTGCTGGATGTGCCGCCGTCATCGCGAGCAAGCTCGCTCCCACAGTGGATTTCGGTTGAACACAAGATAGGTGTCCACTGAAATTCTAATGTGGGAGCGAGCTTGCTCGCGATAGCGGCAGGCGCTTCAGCGCAGATTCGATGGCGTCAGCTGCTGGCCGCGCCACTCGAACGCCACCGGCGCCAGCACCTGGTCGATCTGCGACTCTTCCCACAACGTGGCGAAGCTTTTGCCCACGCCCGGATGAATCCGATCCGGCGCGATCAACGACAAAGGCCACAGGACGAAGGCGTTCTTGAGGATTTCCGCACGCGGCAGGATCAGCCCATCGAAGTTGCCGACCTGTTCGCCATACAACAACACGTCGATATCCAGTGGCAGTCCCTTGCGGTCTGGCGCATAACGACCGTTGTCCGCCTCGATGAACTTGAGACGACGATCCAACTCCATCAGCGGCAGGTCCGTGAAGGCCGAGACGACAAAATTGAAGAACGGCCCGCTCTTGATCCCCACTGGCTGGCTCTCGAACACAGCCGAACAGCGCATGTCCACGAGGAAACCGGCCAAGGCCTCAAGACCGGCGCACAAATGGGTTTCGCGCTCGATATTGCTGCCGAGCCCGAGAAAAACCTGAGTCAGCGACATCCGCGCTCGATCTCCACGCCAACGCCGCTGGCTGCCGGTACGGCGCCAGGCTTGGTCACTTTCAGACGCAGCCAGGTGATCTTGAACTCGTCCATCAGCTCTTGGGCCAGTCGTTCGGCGAAGGTCTCGACCAACTGGAACTGCGCCTGCTCGGCAAACGCCTGGATGCGCGACGACACGCTGGCATAATCGAGCGCCAGGGTCAGGTCGTCGCCCGCGGCCGCCGGGCGGTTGTCCCAGGCGAAACTCAGGTCAAGCCGCAGGCACTGTCGGATACCTCGCTCCCAGTCGTAGGCACCGATTACCGTGTCGACTTCCAGGCCCTCGATAAACACTCTGTCCAAGCACTCTTCTCCGCAGCACGACAAGGGCGCGATGCCCCGTTAGAATCAGGGCGTCCTCGCCCGGAATAGTTAGCATGTTTTGGTTACTGGCGATTCTCGCCTACCTGCTCGGCTCGCTGTCCTTCGCCATTTTGCTCAGCCGCCTGACCGGTCGCCCGGATCCGCGAATGAGTGGCTCAGGCAATGCCGGCGCCACCAACATGCTGCGCCTGGCCGGACGCAAGCTCGCCATCCTGACCCTGCTGGGCGACCTCTGCAAAGGCCTTGTCCCGGTATTGATCGCCAGCCTTGCAGGACTCTCGTTGCAGCAACAGGCCTGGATCGGCGTCTGTGCCGTCATCGGCCACTTGTTCCCGCTGTACTTCCGCTTCCGTGGCGGCAAGGGCGTCGCCACCGCCGCCGGCATGCTGCTGGGCCTGTACCCGCCCGCCGCCCTGCTGGCTGTCTGCGCCTGGCTGCTGACGTTCTACCTGACCCGCACCAGCTCCCTGGCCGCGCTGATCGCCACACCGCTGACCCTGCCATTGCTGGCCTGGCAGGAGCCGGCGGCCTTGCTGCCAATGACCGTGCTGGTCGCACTGATAGTCTGGCGCCACCGGGGCAATCTACGCGACCTGTTCGCCGGGCGCGAACGGCATTTTTAAAGGCCGTTTCACAGGGGTGCCAACTGCTCCATGGGCCAGCGCGCCTGCACGCTGATGGCCAGGCTTTCCTGCTGGCCCGCCTGCAAACGCTGGCAGCCGGCAAAGGCAATCATCGCGCCGTTATCTGTGCAGAACTCCGGCCGGGCGTAGTAAACGTCGCCCTTCAAGTCGCCGAGCATTTTCTCCAGCGATGTGCGCAAGGCCTTGTTCGCACTCACGCCTCCGGCGATCACCAGGCGCTTGAGCCCGGCCTGCTTCAGGGCACGCTTGCACTTGATGGTCAAAGTCTCCACCACGGCCTGCTGGAACGCCAGCGAGATGTCGCAACGGGCTTGCTCACTGTCGTCCCCGGCGCTGACACACTGCTGCCAGGTGTTCAGGGCGAAGGTCTTCAGCCCGCTGAAACTGAAATCCAGGCCGGGGCGGTCGCACATCGGCCGCGGGAACACGAAGCGCCCATCGACCCCCTGGCTTGCAAGCCGGGAAATTTCCGGCCCACCGGGATAATTGAGCCCCATCATTTTCGCCGTCTTGTCGAATGCTTCGCCGGCGGCATCGTCGAGGGTTTCGCCGAGCAGCTCGTATTGGCCGATGCCATCGACCCGGATGAGCTGGGTATGGCCGCCCGATACCAACAAAGCGACGAACGGGAATTGGGGCGGTTGCGACTCCAGCATCGGTGCCAGCAAGTGGCCTTCCATGTGATGCACGCCCAGGGCCGGAATACCCCAGGCAAAGGCCAGCGCCTGGGCACAGGAAGCGCCAACCAGCAACGCGCCCACCAGGCCCGGGCCGGCGGTGTAGGCGATGCCGTCGATCTCGGTCGGCATGCAGCCGGCTTCGGCCAGGACCTGGCGGATCAAGGGCAGCATGCGCTTGACGTGATCGCGGGAGGCAAGTTCCGGCACCACCCCGCCGTAGGCGCGGTGCAGGTCGATCTGGCTGAACAGCGCATCGGCCAGCAGGCCGCGCTCACTGTCGTAAAGTGCGACACCGGTTTCGTCGCAAGAGGTTTCTAATCCCAGTACTAGCATGGGTTTGCGCCTTGTAGAGGCTGAATTCGAAGGCGCGCATAATAGTCGCCGCGTTGTGCCCCGACCAGCGGTTTTCGATCAGAGGCTTTGCATTCCGAGCGTTGAGGGGTTAACATCCGCAACCCTTAAAAACCGACGTCTTCAAGTGCTCTTTTGCCGCGAGGATGTTGACCCCGGTAATGAATGAAGGTAGCTCTGGATGCCAGCCGTCAAAGTAAAAGAGAACGAACCCTTCGACGTAGCTCTGCGTCGTTTCAAGCGCTCCTGCGAAAAAGCCGGTGTTCTGGCTGAAGTTCGTAGCCGCGAATTCTACGAGAAGCCGACTTCTGAGCGTAAGCGCAAGGCAGCAGCCGCTGTTAAGCGTCACGCCAAGAAAGTTCAGCGCGAACAGCGCCGCGCCGTACGTCTGTACTAATACACAGACGTCCGTAGCAAGCTTCTGCCAAGCCCGGCCTTCAAGCCGGGCTTATGGCATTTGCGGAATAACGCTTGATGCTTCACCGTCAAAGCCGCAGACGCGACCAAGACAACCGCTTCACCGCGTCAGACCTGGCTCTTTTGCCAGCGGTGCACGTCTTTCCTGACGAGCCTTCCAAGGCTACCGACGAGCACACCCTGATTCCTCTAACGACGATCAGCCCAAGGCACCTGCCTGCGTGCCCGCTTCATGAGCTATCCGAGGCCTGACCGGCCGTTACCGGACTCAGCGCAACACATTCAAACAGTCGAATACTGATAGTTATTAACGTCAGTGGATTATCGGCAGATACACTTCCCGACAGCGATGATGCAGACGACCCGGTCGAGCCACCGATTCAGCGTGTCTCAAACCCAGACCCGGTTACGCCTGCCGATTTCGGGTCCATATTTCGCGCAGTGATGATTGAGAACGCCATGGCCGGGCTGATTCCCCAGAGCTTTATTGACGACCTCCTGAACCGCACCGACATCGTCGACGTGGTCAGCTCTCGCCTGCAAATGAAGAAAGCAGGCAAGAACTACACGGCCTGCTGCCCGTTTCACAAAGAGAAAACGCCCTCTTTCAGCGTCAGCCCCGACAAGCAGTTCTACTACTGCTTCGGTTGCGGCGCGGGCGGCAATGCCCTCGGCTTCCTCATGGACCACGACAACCTGGACTTCCCCCAGGCCGTCGAAGAACTGGCCAAAGCCGCTGGCATGGAAATTCCCCGCGAGGAAAGCGGTCGACCGCACAAGCCGCGCCAACCGACCGACTCACCGCTCTACCCACTGCTGACAGCGGCGGCCGATTTCTATCGCCAGGCCCTCAAGAGCCATCCAGCCCGCAAGGCCGCGGTGGATTATCTCAAGGGCCGCGGCCTGACTGGCGAAATCGCCCGGGATTTCGGCCTCGGCTTCGCCCCGCCCGGCTGGGACAACCTGTACAAGCATCTAAGCAGCGACACGCTGCAGCAGCGCGCCATGATCGACGCTGGCCTGCTGATCGAAAACGCCGAAACCGGCAAGCGCTACGACCGCTTTCGCGACAGGGTCATGTTTCCGATCCGCGACACGCGCGGGCGGATCATCGCCTTTGGCGGCCGGGTGCTGGGCGATGACAAGCCGAAGTACCTGAACTCTCCGGAAACCCCAGTGTTCCATAAGGGCCAGGAACTCTATGGCCTGTACGAAGCGCGCAAGAACAACCGCAACCTCGACGAAATCATCGTCGTCGAGGGCTACATGGACGTGATAGCCCTGGCCCAGCAAGGCCTGCGCAACGCCGTCGCGACCCTGGGCACAGCCACCAGCGAAGAGCACATGAAGCGCCTGTTTCGCGTCGTGCCCAACGTGCTGTTCTGCTTCGACGGCGACCAGGCCGGTCGCAACGCCGCCTGGCGCGCATTGGAGGCGACCTTGCCGTGCCTGCAGGACGGCCGTCGGGCACGTTTCCTGTTCCTGCCCGAGGGCGAGGACCCGGACACCCTGGTGCGTTCCGAAGGCACCGACGCGTTCCGTGCGCGGATCAACCAGCACGCACAACCGTTGGCCGACTATTTTTTCCAGCAGTTGACCGAAGAAGCCGATCCACGCTCCCTCGAAGGCAAGGCCCACATGGCCACCCTCGCGGCGCCGCTGATCGACAAGGTGCCCGGCGCCAATCTGCGCACGCTCATGCGCCAGCGCCTGACCGAAATCACCGGGCTCAACAGCGAGGCGGTCAATCAACTGGTGCACAGCGCTCCCCAGGAGGCGCCGCCGGCGTATGACCCGGGCATCGATTACGACGCGATGCCGGATTTCGCCGACTATCATCAACCCCAGCAGGATTACGCCCCCCAGCAGGAATGGACGCCGAAAAAACCCGGCAGCGGCGGCAAGAAATGGGACAAGAAACCCTGGGACAAGAACGGCAAGCGCGGCGATCGCGACCAGCCACGTGCCCCGCGCGTGCCGGCCGCCGTCGAACCCCCGACACTGGCCGCCTTGCGCACCTTGCTGCATCACCCGCAACTGGCGGAAAAAGTAGAGGACGCAGGGCACTTCGCCGCCGAGGACCATAGCAATACACAATTGCTGGTCGCTCTCCTTGAAGCCGTGCAGAAGAACCCCAAGCTAAACTCTTTCCAGTTGATCGCACGGTGGCACGGTACCGAGCAGGGACGCCTCTTGAAGGCTTTGGCCGAGAAGGAATGGCTGATTGATGGAGACAACCTTGAACAACAGTTTTTCGACACCATTACTAGCTTGTCCGCCCGCCAACGCGAGCGAAACCTGGAACAACTTCTGCGAAAAGCTCGCCAGAGCGAGTTGACCAGCGAAGAGAAAAACCAATTGCGCGACTTACTCAGCCGCAATGTTTGCGCATCAAACCCGACCTCAACTGGCGCGTGAGGTCACAGCTCAGGTATAATCCTCGGCTTGTTTTTTGCCCGCCAAGACCTTCAGTGGATAGGGTGTTATGTCCGGAAAAGCGCAACAGCAGTCTCGTATCAAAGAGTTGATCCTATTGGGTCGTGAGCAGGGCTACCTGACTTACGCGGAGGTCAACGACCACCTGCCGGAGGATATTTCAGATCCGGAACAGGTGGAAGACATCATCCGCATGATCAACGACATGGGGATCAACGTATTCGAGGTTGCTCCAGATAAGGATGCCCTTATGCTGGCCGACGCCGATACCGACGAGGCGGCCGCTGAAGAAGCGGCCGCAGCGTTGGCAGCGGTCGAGACCGACATTGGTCGCACCACGGACCCCGTGCGCATGTACATGCGTGAAATGGGTACGGTAGAGCTCCTCACACGTGAAGGCGAAATCGAAATCGCCAAGCGTATTGAAGAAGGCATCCGTGAAGTGATGGGCGCAATCGCGCACTTCCCTGGCACGGTTGACCATATTCTCTCCGAGTACACCCGCGTCACCACCGAAGGTGGCCGCCTGTCCGACGTCCTGAGCGGCTATATCGACCCGGACGACGGCATTGCGCCGCCTGCCGCCGAAGTGCCGCCGCCGATCGATGCGAAAGCCGTCAAGGCCGACGACGACACCGATGACGACGACGCCGAAGCGAGCGACGACGAGGAAGAAGCCGAAAGCGGTCCGGATCCGGTCATCGCCGCACAGCGTTTCGGCGCCGTGGCCGACCAGATGGAAATCACCCGCAAGGCGCTGAAGAAGCACGGCCGCAACAACAAGCAGGCGATTGCCGAGCTGTTGGCGCTGGCCGAGTTGTTCATGCCGATCAAACTGGTGCCGAAGCAATTCGAAGGCCTGGTCGAGCGTGTTCGCAGTGCCCTGGATCGCTTGCGTCAGCAAGAGCGCGCGATCATGCAGCTTTGCGTGCGTGATGCCCGCATGCCACGCGCTGATTTCCTGCGCCAGTTCCCGGGCAATGAAGTCGACGAAAGCTGGACCGATGCGCTGGCCAAGGGCAAGAGCAAATACGCTGAAGCCATTGCCCGCCTGCAGCCGGACATCATTCGTTGCCAGCAGAAGCTCAGTGCGCTGGAGGCCGAGACTGGCCTGAGCATCGCCGAGATCAAGGACATCAACCGTCGCATGTCGATCGGCGAGGCCAAGGCCCGTCGCGCGAAGAAAGAGATGGTCGAAGCGAACTTGCGTCTGGTGATCTCCATCGCCAAGAAGTACACCAACCGCGGTCTGCAATTCCTCGACCTGATCCAGGAAGGCAACATCGGCCTGATGAAGGCGGTGGACAAGTTCGAATACCGTCGCGGCTACAAGTTCTCGACTTATGCCACCTGGTGGATCCGTCAGGCGATCACTCGTTCGATCGCCGACCAGGCCCGCACCATCCGTATCCCGGTGCACATGATCGAGACGATCAACAAGCTCAACCGCATTTCCCGGCAGATGTTGCAGGAAATGGGTCGCGAACCGACGCCGGAAGAGCTGGGCGAACGCATGGAAATGCCTGAGGACAAGATCCGCAAGGTATTGAAGATCGCCAAAGAGCCGATCTCCATGGAAACCCCGATCGGCGATGACGAAGACTCCCATCTGGGGGACTTCATCGAAGACTCCACCATGCAGTCTCCGATCGATGTCGCCACTGTCGAGAGCCTCAAGGAAGCGACTCGCGAAGTACTCTCCGGCCTCACTGCCCGTGAAGCCAAGGTACTGCGCATGCGCTTCGGCATCGACATGAATACCGACCACACCCTTGAGGAAGTCGGCAAGCAGTTCGATGTAACCCGTGAGCGGATTCGCCAGATCGAAGCCAAGGCGTTGCGCAAACTGCGCCACCCGACGCGAAGCGAGCATCTGCGCTCCTTCCTCGACGAGTGACCTTCAAAACCCCCGGCCCTGCCGGGGGTTTTGTCATATGCAGATAAAATCCCCTTCGTTACGCTCCCCACCCCCCGTTGCCCGTCTACACTCGAAACATCCTCCCCAAGCCATGACGAGACAGTGATGCCCAGACTGACGGCCGCGCTTTTGCTGTCATTGATCACCTGGACCGCAACAGCTGGCGCGTTGACGCTCACCGATGAGGAGCTCCGCTGGCTCAAGGACCACCCCGACCTGCGCCTGGGTGTCGACGCCTCATGGCCGCCGTTTGAGTTTCGCGACGATCAAGGCCGCTATCAGGGCCTCGCCGCCGACTATATCGAGATCATCCGCGAACGGCTTGCCGTCAAGCTCACGCCCATCGAGCCGGCCAGCTGGACTGCGGTGCTGGAGCAGGTCGTACAGGGCAAGATCGACCTGTTGCCTGGCATCATGTCCACTCCGGAGCGCCAGAATTACCTGGCATTTACCCGTCCCTACCTGGATTTCCCCATTGTCATCCTGGCCCATCAGGGTGGCGCCCAGCCCCATAGCCTCAAGGAGCTGTATGGGCTGAAAATCGCCGTGGTGGAGAACTACGCGCCTCATGAATTGCTGCGCAACCATCATCCCGACTTGAACCTGGTGGCGCTGCCCAACGTCAGTTCAGCCCTGCAAGCGCTGGCAACCGATGAAGTGGACGCGGTGGTGGGCGATCTGGCTTCCAGTGTCTGGAGCCTGCGCCAACTCAAGCTCGAAGGCCTTTATGTCAGCGGGGAAACGCCTTACCGCTATCAACTGGCAATGGCCGCCCCTCGGGACAACAAGGTATTGGTGGGCATCCTGGACAAAGTCCTGGCGGATATGAACCCGGCCGAAGTCGCCGAGATCCAGCAGAAGTGGATCGGCAATGTGCACGACTATCGCCAGATCTGGTCAGACTTACTGTTTTACGGCCTGCCTACGCTGCTGCTCCTGGTCGGCATACTGGCGGTGGTGATTCGCATCAATCGCCGGCTCAGCTCGGAAATCGCCCGCCGCGTCGAGCTTGAGCAGGAGCTGCGCAGCAGCGAATACCATTACCGTGGGCTGGTGGAGAGCCTGTCGGCCATTGCCTGGGAGGCAAAGGTCAGCGATTTCACTTACAGCTACGTCTCGCCTCACGCCGAAGACCTGTTGGGTTATCCCCTCTCCCATTGGCTGGTCCCAGGCTTCTGGCGCACCATCATTCATCCGGCCGACCTGATCCGCGCCCAGACCTACTGCGAAAATGAACTGCTGGCGGGTCGCGATCACTGCATCGATTACCGGGTTATCACGGCCGATGGTCGCTGCCTGTGGGTACGTGACATTGTCAGCCTGATCGAACACGGGCATGAGCCGCTGATACGTGGATTGATGATCGATATCAGCGAAGCCAAGCGCACCGAGGAAGCACTGCGCCTTTCGGAGCAGAAATTTGCCTCGGTGTTCCGCCAGTGCCCGGACATCCTGGTGATTGCAAGACTGATGGACGGTTGCCTGCTGGAGGTCAACAAAGCCTTCGAAGAGCAGATCGGCCTGAGTGCCGCAGAGGTGGTGGGACACAACGCAACCGAACTGAATATCTGGGGCATCCAAGGCGTGGGGCCGAGCCTGTTGCAGCGTTTGCAGGCCGGCAGCATTCGCAACCTGGAAATGCCCTTTCGCCGCAACAACGGTCAGGTATTCACCGGGCTGATCTCCGCCGAACCCTTCGACCTCGACACGACGCCAGCCTTGGTGGTGGTGGTACGGGACATCAGCCAGCTCAAGGAAACCCAGCAGCAATTGCAGACATCCGAAGAGAAGTTCGCCAAGGCCTTCCACGCCTCGCCCGACGGCCTGCTGCTATCGCGACAAAGCGACGGCTTGCTGATTGAGGTCAACGAAGGGTTCAGCCGCATTACCGGTTTCAACAGCACCCTGTCGGTAGACCGCTCCACGCTGGACCTGGGTATCTGGGTCAATCTCAACGAGCGCAAGCAGATGCTCGACCTGCTGAAACGGGACGGCTTCGTCAGGGATTTCAGCTGCCATATCCGTCGCAACGACGGGCAGATACGGCTCTGCGAAGTGTCCAGCCGCCCACTGCCCATCGGCAACGAAGACTGCATGCTGACCATCGCCCGGGATATCACCGAACGCCACCTGATGCAGGAAAAACTGCAACAGGCCGCCACCGTTTTCGAAAGCACTGCCGAAGGCGTGCTGATCACCGATACGCAACAGCACATCAGCGCCGTGAACCGGGCCTTCACCGAGATCACCGGCTACAGCGAAACCGAAGCCTTGGGCCATACGCCTCGGTTGTTGGCTTCCGGCCTGCATGACAGCGCGTTTTACGCGGCGATGTGGCACCAATTGACGGCCGAGGGACACTGGCAGGGAGAGATCTCCAACCGGCGCAAGAACGGCGAACTGTATCCCAGTTGGCTGACCATCAGCGCGGTGCGCAACCGCGACCGACAGATCACCCATTTCGTCGCGGTCTTCGCCGATATCTCCAGCCTCAAGCACGCCCAGGCCCGGCTCGATTACCAGGCTCACCACGACCCGCTGACGGGCCTGCCCAATCGCACGCTGTTCGAAAGCCGCTTGCTGGCGGCTCTCAACGGCCAGCAGGAAAACGGCGGCCAGGGTGCCGTGCTGTTTCTGGACCTGGACCGCTTCAAGCACATCAATGACAGCCTCGGGCACCCGGTCGGCGACCTGCTGCTCAAGGGCATTGCCGTGCGCTTGCGCGAGCAGCTGCGCGACATCGACACCGTGGCGCGCCTGGGCGGCGACGAATTCATTATCCTGCTGCCGGGCCTGCAACAGCCCAGCGATGCCGAGCACATCGCCCAGAAGCTGTTGAACTGCTTTACCGCACCGTTCCAGGCCGGCGAGCACGAGTTCTTCATCAGCGCCAGCATTGGCACCAGCCTCTACCCCCAGGATGGCTGCGACGTCGCCACGCTGGTCAAGAATGCCGACGCGGCGATGTACCGCTCCAAGGCCAAGGGGCGTAACCGGGTGGAAAGCTACACCCGCGACCTCACCGCCCAGGCCAGCGAGCGCGTAGCCCTGGAACACGAGCTGCGGCGAGCGATTGAACGCAACGAGCTGTCACTGTCCTTCCAACCGAAAATCAGCCTCGCCGACAACCGACTGGTGGGGGCCGAGGCGCTGATTCGCTGGTATCACCCGACATTTGGCGACGTTCCCCCCGAACACTTCATCCCGTTGGCGGAAGAAAACGGCATGATCCTGCAAATTGGCGACTGGGTACTGGAACGCGCCTGCCGGCAACTGTGCGAATGGAACAGCACCTACGAAAGCCTCGGCCCCCTGTCGGTCAACCTGGCCGGCGCCCAACTGCGCCAGCCCAACCTGTTGGGGCGCATCGAACAATTGTTGCGCGAACACCAGCTCCAGCCCGACTTATTGCAACTGGAAATTACCGAGAACTTCATCATGAGCCAGGCCGAAGAGGCCCTGACGGTGCTGCACCAGTTGAAGAACCTCGGCGTGCAACTGGCCATCGACGACTTTGGCACGGGCTATTCCTCCCTGAGCTACCTCAAGCGCCTGCCACTGGACATCCTCAAGATCGATCAGTCCTTCGTCCGCGGCCTGCCCGACGACCCACACGACGCGGCCATCGTGCGGGCAATCATCGCCCTGGGCCGCAGCATGCAATTCAGCATCATCGCCGAGGGCGTCGAAACCCTGGCCCAGCAGCAATTCCTGGCTGAAGAAGGTTGCGAACAGATCCAGGGCTACATCGTCAGCCTGCCCCTGTGCGCCGACGAGTTCGCCGCAACGTTTCTTCGTGTGAGCGTATCGGATTTTTCGGATAGCACAGCCGAGAAACCGTCGCTATAATCCGCGACCTACTGAGGGCCTATAGCTCAGTTGGTTAGAGCAGAGGACTCATAATCCTTTGGTCCACGGTTCGAGTCCGTGTGGGCCCACCATATGAAAAGCCGCGCATTGCGCGGCTTTTGCGTTCTTGAGCCTGTTGACTCTTGCGCCCTAGGCGAAGGTCTTCATAAACGGCTCTGCACACTGCCTGATGGCTGCGACCACATTCGGCGCCTGTTCACAAAGTTCAGTCGAGCGGGCCAGCACTTGTTCCAGCGCTTGCAACTGTTTGCGGATTACTTCTTCTGGCCGGGCAATATCACATACCCGAGCGAAGTCCAACAGGCCCTGTCGCGAGGCAAATAGCGACTTGTTGCCGACCAGATCAAGGGCCAATACATCTCTTGGAATATAGGCCGTGGTGTTGACGATGTCGTAGGCAGGCGCCAACCGCGCGTCGCGCTGGGTAGGGTCGGAATAGAGCAGCCCGAAGTTCTTCAGATGGGCATCACCATTGCCGACGATGCAGCTTAAGGCCACGATGGCAAATAAATGGCCCAGGGAGTCCAGCACTTGCTCGGACGGGCAGAACAGACGGATGGCTTTGGCAATAGCTGAATAGCTCTTGCTGTACTTTTGCCCCGCAGCAAGCCCCATCAATGCGGCCATGTCCTCGAAGCCGATGGGGTTGAGCTGCTCGTCTCGATCGAAGCGACGCATAACGAACAGCTTGGAATTATCGGAAAGGTAGAACTCCGGCACCTTTATCCCGGCCTCCCTGGCTACAGACATGCAGAGGAACTCATTGATCGCCAGCCCCGGAAATTCGTCCCGGCCGCTCTTGATAATCAGGTCGGAGGTTTTCGAGGTAAACCGTTGCGCAGCACCATCCTGACGCTCTGGAACGAGCACCTTGGGCTGCACGCCCGATATCCCGGCACGCAGAATGTAACGATCCACTAAGTCGGCAAAAATGTCCTGCGCACCATCCCAGGCCAGGATTTCCTCCAGCCGTTCTCCAGGAAATTGTTGGCGTAGTAGAAGCGCATCGACCTCCGGTGAACTCACCTCCACCCGCCCGATAGGCGAGCTACTGCCAGACAGTGCAAGCAGCAGCATGGGGTCGACGTTCGTCACCTTGGCCAGACGGTTTCGTAGCTGCTCCAAGACGTAACCTTCGGGCAGATTCATCTGGAAGATCGGGTGCAGCTCTCGATGACGGTATTCATCCAAGCGCACAGGCATCAATAAACTGATTGCCGCCTGTGCATCAGCATCTTCGCGATAACGAAACAGGTAGTCTCCAGCGCTGGAGAGGATCCTCCCGCTATCACCTTCAGGCGTTGCTACCCGCAGCAAGGTCGTCATCAGTCGAACACTCCCTGGATTTCCTCAAGCGTAGGCATCGCAGCCGGTACCACGGCGAACTCACAATCCAGGGCCCCCAGGACTCGTGCATAGGCAAGCATCCCAACCGACGGGTCACCCTTTTCGATGGCAATGACCTTCTGCCGAGTAACGCCTGCCAAGGTAGCGAGATTGGCCTGGGTCAGGCCGCGATTGAGGCGGCGCTTGCGAACCTGCTCGCCCAGACGCACGATGATGAGGGAATAATCCATGTTATGTATACAAGACAAAAAAGATTATATGTAACGTATACCTAACCTTCAAAAGAATCAAAGCGGATATGCCCTCGAAGTCAACGTGCTTACCTTTCACCGGAACATCCGTCCCGAATCGACTTCAAAAGCTCGCCGTTGTTTGACCGCGATAGCAACTTTGGCCACTGGCCGCTCCCTTTCCTTGTTCCTCGACTCACCTGGAAGTAATACTCTGGGAAATTAATGACGGGCGATGCCCGTTCAACCCTCTCAAGCGAGATTCCATCATCGCCAGCCCCAGCCTCTCCCGACTGTTTCTTGAACTGTTCTGGCAACTCGGCATCCTGCTGGTGCCGGCTTTTTTCGTCACCATATTGCCGCCTCCATTGGCTTTGTTGGTGGTGTTGTTCTTCGGCCTGCTGATGGGGCTTGCCGCGCGATTCGGCTTTTTGTCGGCCGGGCGAGTCTGTGGCAGGTTGATCGTCGGCGCCGTGTTCGGCCTGGGTTTCAGTGTGGGTCGGGCCTTGCCTGAGTGGTGGGGCATCCTGGCGGCCATCGCCAGCATTGGCGGTGGGCTGGCGTGTGTCAGCACTTGGGAGCGGCGTCTGGGCTTGGCGCCCGTTTCCGGCAAAGGCGCCAGTGCCTGGGGTGGAAGCGAGCCGCAACTGACGCCTGAAGGCGAACCGATCAGGGTGTTCAACCACAGTGAAATCGCCATGGGCGGCCCCACTTATTGCGACTACCTGTTTCCCGATGGCGTACTCCTGCAAGGCCTTGGTTCTTCGTCACTGTTCTCCCGCGACGGACGCTATTTTGCGGCGACCGTACCGTCCCGGCAGAACTGGGGGCTGGTCGTCCTCGACCGTCAACAGCGCCAGGTGTACCGCTGTGCCGACAGCGAACTCTGGGAGTTGGACGCTTTTGATCTCGGCGTGTTGAGCGGTCGCCATAGCCCACTGGTGGACGACAGCGTTCGCGAAATCCGACTGGATGAGCTGTTCCAGACGGCCAGCGTTACCCACTTGGTCCCCTTCGCCGACCTATGGCTGGACTCCGAGTGGCATCCCGAGCAGGTTCAACCTACCTTCGAGCGGCATTCTGCGGACGGCCAGCACTGCCTGCGGGGCGAGATTGCCTTGCCCGCGACATTTCGCGACCTGGCCCAGCCGCTGGAACCGCTGGCTTCACCGCGCTACGCCATCAGCGTCAACGGGCAACCGGCCGGCCTGTTGATGGCGGCCGATGCGCCGTTGGTATGGAGCAACGATCAACGCGCCCTGGTGTGCCTGGCCCAGGAACAAACCCCTCATGCGGACGGCGACCAGTATTGGCTGTGGCAGCTCGACCTGGGCTGGCGCGCCCTGCCCTCGCCTTGGGTGAAGAGCGAAGCAGAACCGTCCTTCTATTGGCACGAGTTGCTGGGGCTCGACGCAAACCATGTGCAGATCGGCTCGTACCTTGACTATCCGCGACCGGGCTCCGGGCGTTATGGCTACCGCTTGGACAGCATCCACGGCGACACCGAGACCCAGGTCGGTCACGACGCCCAAGGTCGCGCGCAGGTGGGCGAATTCGCGCTGACCCGCATGACCATTGCGATGCCGCTGGACAGCCAAGGCCAGCGCGGCGATTCATTCATCGAAACGCAGCCGATGCAGGACGGGGTGCGCGCACGGCTGACCTGGCTTGGCGATAATCCCGACGGACTGGGCGGTTATCGCTGTCAGATCGGCGACTGGCAGTTGCCTGGCCGCTGGTTGTTGGATCATCGGGTCTCCGATTGCGGGCGTTACCTGGCCCTGCTGCCCTTCGACGGTGCCACGACGGTCGCGACCCACGGGATGGTTGCCGATCTGAAGGAGCGACAGCTGCTGCAGGGGCCCGCGATGTGGGTCGCTCGCCTGCTCGATTTCCGCGCGGGCCGGCTGAGCCTGGCGGTGGTGGCCGGCCGTCTTGATCAAGACCTGGAGAGCAGCGCGCTGCAACGCTTCAATGTCCCAGCGCCACAGGTCGGTAGCGCCCCTTCATTCTTTCAGCCCGACGAGCGATCCCGGCTGTTCTACGCCACCGTGGAACTGCAGGTGAGGGATTCGCAACTGCACAGAATGCCCCCCTGGCGCTTGGTGGATCGCCCGCAAGTCGCCAATGCCGAAGGAGACTTCATCCTGCCCGCCCCCAACCAGCAGGATGCGGCCTGGTT
This sequence comes from Pseudomonas sp. NFACC56-3, assembly GCF_900100025.1. Lineage (NCBI taxonomy): Bacteria > Pseudomonadati > Pseudomonadota > Gammaproteobacteria > Pseudomonadales > Pseudomonadaceae > Pseudomonas > Pseudomonas sp. NFACC56-3. The sequence goes on from NZ_FMTK01000022.1 coordinate 62,781, forward strand.
GTTCGGCAGCGAGACGGAATATGCCGACAGCTGGGTGCGGGCGCAGACGCCTCGGCTTGGCGGCTACCTGCTGACCGCATCAGGCTGCGCGTTGAGCGACCTGGCACCCTCGATGATCTGGTCGGCGGATGGTCGCTATCTGGCCCTTACCTGTATGGCTACCGACGTGACCGAGCTGTGTGGCAGCTATCGAGGCTGGCAATTGCTGCTGCTGGATGTCCAGGCGCACACGTTGCGAGTGCATCCGCAATGGCTGGGCAACCGCCCCCTGCTTGAAGGTTTCGACGACGATCAAGTGCGCGTGCGCTGTTTTGAACGCGATTGGGAAGCTGAGGACAATGACGACCCAGGTTCGGTGCAGTCACTGCCTCTGACCCTTTTGCTGCAAGCGCCCGCTGAACAGCTGGTATGCCAGGACGGTTTCTGGCTAAGGTCCTCGCAAGTACACCTGGCCCCCGCCTGGCGAGCGCTGGCCTTACCCGCCATTGGCTATTTCGAACGCGAGAGCCTGTAACATGCTCGTCACCGATGTCCACGCCGGAGCCCACCTTGCCTGACACCCGCCCTACCGTCCTCGACGAAATCGACCGCCAACTGATCGCGGCCCTGCAAATCAATGCCCGGGAAAGCGTCGCCATGCTGGCCCGGCAGTTGGGTATCGCCCGGACAACCGTCACGTCGCGCTTGGCGCGCCTGGAAAAGACCAAGGTGATTACCGGATATGGCGTGCGCCTGGGCCAACGGGTGATTGACGGCGGCTTGCAGGCTTACGTTGGCATCAAGGTCCAGCCGCGCTCCGGCAAGGACGTGCTGCGACGCTTGAGCGCCATGGCCCAAGTCCAGCAACTGTGCGCGGTCAGCGGTGAGTTCGACTACGTCGCCTGGCTGCGCACCGATTCACCGGAACAATTGGACCAGTTGCTGGACCAGATCGGCAGCGTGGACGGTGTGGAGAAGACCACCACCTCGATCATCCTCAGCAGCAAGATCGATCGAGGGCAGCCGGTCTAGCGCTTATACATGCGACTTACCTTGTGGGAGCGAGCTTGCTCGCGATAGCGGTCTGTCAGTCCATGAAAGTGCTGACTGAACCGGCGCTATCGCGAGCAAGCTCGCTCCCACAGGGAATATCGCCAGTTACGCTGTTGGATGGGAGAAATTTTCGATCCTGACCTGCCCCTCTGGAAAGGTCGCGATAATCTCCAATTCCCCCCCCATGGCCCGGATGTAATTTCGCAACGTGCTGATGTACATATCCGTCCGGCGCTCCATTTTCGAGACTGCCGCCTGGTTGATATGCAGTGCCTTGGCCAAGGCCTCCTGGCTCAACTCCTGCGCCTGGCGCAACTCGTGCAACGGCATTTCTGCACGCAAGGTCTGATACAAAGCCTGTGCACGAGCCTGGGAGTCAGGCGACCGACGCGCCATCAAGTCGGAAAATTTCTTAGCCATTGTCAAAGCCCTCTCTCTTCAATACTTCCAAATGCTCGTCATAGAGGCATTCGGCCAAAGGCACATATTCCTGATACCAACGGCCCTGGCCGGTTTTGTCTCCCCCGATCAGCAGGATGGCGCAGCGGCGGGGATCAAATGCATAGAGCACACGATAAGGCCTACCTGCGTGTTGCACTCGTAACTCACGAAGGTTGCCATGACGCGAACCTTTGATATCACTGGTGTGAGGAAAGCCCAGATACGGCCCGGTGTCGCCGAGCAGCATTACCGAGGCCTGTACAGAGTCTTGCTCTGACTCACAGAGACGGTCCCACCACATCTCAAATTCGTCGGTATATTCAACGTCCCATTTCATTCAAATATGCCACCCAGGCTATATAACCTCAAGGGAATAACCATAGGAGTTTGGGCGGGTATCTGCTCCTGTTGACCGCGCTAGCAATTGTTAAGGAGAGTTTCTGTGGGAGCTTGCTCGCGATAGCGGTCTGTCAGTCCATAAAAGTGCTGACTGAACCGACGCTATCGCGAGCAAGCTCGCTCCCATATGGAACAGTGTTCGTCATTATGACTGCATGAAATATCAAAATGACTGAATTACACTCAAAACGACGACATATTGTGTCTTATTAACGTGTTCTACCCTCCCTAGAATGGCTGGCATCTTTCCTATACTCAGACGCGAGCACCGCGTCGAGTCGTCCATCAAGGTCCGCCATGAACAAGAGCAATCGCCACCCAGCAGACGGTAAGAAGCCCATCACCATTTTCGGGCCGGACTTTCCTTTCGCCTTTGACGACTGGATCGAACATCCGGCGGGCCTGGGCAGTATTCCCGCCTACAACCACGGTACGGAAGTGGCGATTGTCGGTGCCGGGATCGCCGGCCTGGTGGCGGCATACGAGCTGATGAAGCTGGGGCTCAAGCCCGTGGTCTACGAGGCGTCGAAAATGGGCGGACGCCTGCGCTCACAGGCGTTCAACGGCGCCGAAGGGGTGATTGCCGAGCTGGGCGGCATGCGTTTTCCAGTGTCATCCACCGCGTTCTACCATTACGTCGACAAACTGGGCCTGGAAACCAAACCCTTTCCCAACCCGCTGACCCCGGCGTCCGGCAGCACGGTCATCGACCTGGAAGGCCAGACCTATTACGCACAGAAACTGGCGGACCTGCCCGCACTGTTCCAGGAAGTCGCCGACGCCTGGGCCGATGCGCTGGAGGATGGTTCGCGCTTCGGCGACATCCAGCAGGCGATCCGCGACCGCGACGTGCCACGCCTCAAGGAACTGTGGAACACCTTGGTGCCGCTGTGGGACGACCGCACCTTCTACGACTTCGTCGCCACTTCCAAGGCGTTCGCCAAGCTCTCGTTCCAGCACCGCGAAGTGTTCGGCCAGGTCGGTTTCGGCACGGGCGGCTGGGATTCGGACTTCCCCAATTCGATGCTGGAAATCTTCCGCGTCGTGATGACCAACTGCGACGACCATCAGCACCTGGTGGTCGGCGGCGTCGAGCAGGTGCCCCACGGCATCTGGAATCACGTGCCCGAACGCTGTGCGCACTGGCCGGAAGGTACCAGCCTGAATTCGCTGCACCTGGGCGCCCCACGCAGCGGCGTGAAGCGCATTGCCCGTGCGGCCGACGGCCGGTTCAGCGTGACGGACGTGTGGGAAAACACCCGCGAATACGCCGCCGTGCTGGTCACGTGCCAGAGCTGGTTGCTGACCACCCAGATCGAATGTGAAGAAGCACTGTTCTCGCAAAAAATGTGGATGGCCCTGGACCGCACCCGCTACATGCAATCGTCGAAGACCTTCGTGATGGTCGACCGACCGTTCTGGAAGGACAAGGACCCGGAAACCGGGCGCGACCTGATGAGCATGACCCTGACTGACCGCCTGACCCGTGGCACCTACCTGTTCGACAACGGCGATGACAAGCCAGGAGTGATTTGCCTGTCGTACTCCTGGATGAGCGATGCGCTGAAAATGCTCCCGCATCCGGTGGAAAAACGCGTGAAGCTGGCCCTCGATGCCCTGAAGAAGATCTACCCCAAGGTGGACATCGCCGCACGGATCATTGGCGATCCGATCACCGTGTCCTGGGAAGCCGACCCGCACTTCCTCGGTGCCTTCAAGGGCGCCCTGCCTGGCCACTATCGCTACAACCAGCGCATGTACGCGCATTTCATGCAAGACGACATGCCGGCCGAACAACGCGGGATCTTTATCGCCGGCGATGACGTCTCATGGACACCCGCCTGGGTCGAAGGCGCGGTACAGACCTCACTCAATGCCGTGTGGGGCATCATGAAGCACTTCGGCGGTGAAACTCACGCCGAGAACCCGGGTCCAGGTGATGTGTTCCATGAGATCGGTCCGATCGCCCTGCCTGAATAAAAGGAGTTTTCGATGCGCGTAGCCCTCTACCAATGTCCACCGCTGCCACTGGATCCGGCCGGCAACCTGCACCGCCTGCACCAGGTGGCGCTGGAAGCCAGGGGCGCCGATGTGCTGGTGCTGCCGGAGATGTTCATGACCGGCTACAACATCGGCGTCGATGCGGTGAATGTACTGGCCGAGGTCTACAACGGCGAATGGGCGCAGCAGATCGGGCGCATCGCCAAGGCAGCCAACCTGGCGATTGTCTATGGCTACCCGGAACGTGACGAAGACGGGCAGATCTACAACGCGGTGCAACTGATCGACGCCCAGGGCGAGCGCCTGGCCAACTACCGCAAAAGCCACCTGTTCGGCGACCTTGATCACGCCATGTTCAGCGCCGGCGACGCCGCGCTGCCCATCGTCGAGCTCAACGGCTGGAAGCTCGGCCTGCTGATCTGCTACGACCTGGAATTCCCGGAAAACGCCCGACGCCTGGCCCTGGCCGGCGCCGAGCTGATCCTGGTGCCAACCGCCAACATGCAACCCTACGAGTTCATCGCCGACGTCACCGTGCGCGCCCGGGCCATCGAGAACCAGTGTTTCGTGGCGTACGCCAACTACTGCGGCCATGAAGCTGAATTGCAGTATTGCGGCCAAAGCAGCATCGCCGCACCGAATGGCAGTCGCCCGGCGCTGGCGGGGCTGGACGAGGCCTTGATCGTCGGCGAACTGGACCGACAACTGCTGGACGACTCCCGCGCGGCCTACAACTACCTGCACGATCGCCGCCCCGAGCTTTACGACGCCCTGCACAAACACTGATTGAGGATTGAGAAAGGGCCCTGATCCGCTAGCATGGGCGCATCCTTGTTCTGGAAGCGCCCATGCCGGTCCCCGATTCCCTCCGCCCCCACACTGAAACCCTGGCCAACGGCTTGCGGGTCACATTGCGTCATGTCCCGGGCCTCAAGCGCAGCGCCGCGGTACTGCGCGTCGCCGCAGGCAGTCATGACGCCCCCCTGGCCTGGCCGGGCATGGCGCACTTGCTCGAACATCTGTTTTTCCTCGGTACCGAACGGTTTCCCGCCGGGGAGAATCTGATGGCCTACGTGCAGCGGCACGGCGGTCAGGTCAATGCGCGCACCAGTGAACGCACCACGGATTTTTTCTTCGAACTCCCTCCCGCAACCTTCGCCGACGGGCTGGAACGGCTGTGGGACATGCTCGCCCAGCCACGCCTGGACGAAGCTGATCAGTTGCGGGAGCGGGAAGTGTTGCACGCGGAGTTCATCGCCTGGTCCCAGGATGCGGCCGCCCAACGGCAGCTTGCCTTGTATGGCGGCGTGTCAGCGTCCCATCCACTGCGGGGTTTTCACGCCGGCAATCGCGACAGCCTCGCCGTGGAGCACGCCGAATTCCAAAGCGCATTGCACGACTTCTATCGCCGCTTTTACCAGAGCGGCCAGATGACGTTGAGCTTGGTCGGCCCACAAAGCATCGACGCCTTGAAAGCGCTGGCGGAACGGTTCGGCAGCCATGTATCGGCCGGTGAAGCGGTCGTTGGATCGTCGCCGCCAAGGCTGCTGGCATCGGCCCAGACGCATTATCGACAGGCCCGGAAGGGTAGTCTCGACCTGTTGTTCGCCTTCGAAGCGTTGCCCGCCGCCTCCCCTCAAGCCCTGGACTTTCTCTGTACGTGGCTGAACTCCAGCAAACCGGGCGGCCTGCTCGCCACGTTGCGTCAGCGCGGCCTGGCGGACAGCCTCAAGGCCACTGCGCTGTATGAGTTTGCCGGACAAGGGCTGCTGCACATCGAATTCAAGCACGGCAACGCTCAGGCAGCGGCGCAAATCCAGCCGTTGCTGCACGACTGGTTGGGATTCTTTGCCGCCCAGGATGACTGGGCGCCGTTGCGCCAGGAGTTCGCCGCATTGTTGCAGCGACGGCAGGAGACAGGATCGGCCTTGCAGTTGGCCCGCTGGGATTGTGAAGGACGTGGCACGCCGCTGCTGGCAAACGACCTCGTGAGGCTCCGGGAAATCCTCAGGCAACTGCACCCCGCCGATAACGTCGTGGAACCCTGGCAACTGCCCGCGCCCAATCCGTTCCTGCAAACAGCAAGCGAAGCGCCTCGCGCCGGGCTGATACGCGGCCAGACCAGCGCCCACCGCGGTTTGCGAACCTTCGCCCAGGATCGCTCCCGGGGCCGGCGGGAACGCTCGCCCATGCAATTCAGCCAGGCGCTGCCAGACAACGGTCGTGAAGGCGCGGTGTACCTGCGTTGGCAACTGACGACCCAGGCACCGCCCGACGTTCAATCCAGGCTCGACCGGCACCTGCAAGATGTGCGCGAAGAGGCTCGGCAGGCCGGCGTGGACGTCAGTTTCGAAGCCTGCGCCCATCAATGGCTGTTGAAACTGGTCGGCTTGCAGGCACCGCTGCCGTTGGTGCTCGAACACGTTCTGGCGAAGCTTGCCCAACCAATGCCAATGGCCCAGGCCGGTGACGAAACGCCGTCGATGCCGATTCGACAGCTGTTGAAGGCGCTGCCGGATCATTGCCGGCAAACATCAACGTTGCCAATGCCCGACAGCGATCGAAGCGTGTGGACAACGGCCCGCTGGGACGGGCTGTCCATCGGTCTGTCGGCCGCCACCCAAGGGGCGCTTGGCCCGGTGCTGGCCCGCGTGCAGGGCATTGCCGGCGAGGACGTCAGCCTGGCGACGGCGTCACGCGGGCAACGCGTCTGGCATAGCCTACAGACCCACGGTGAAGAATCGGCCGTGTTGCTGTTTTGCCCGACCGCCACCTCGGCGCTGGCCGACGAAGCCGCCTGGCGATGGCTGGCACAGCTGTGCCAGACGCCGTTCTACCAGCGCCTGCGCGTCGAGTTGCAGGTGGGTTATGCGGTGTTCAGCGGGTTGAAGCAGGTCGATGGGCAAACCGGGGTGTTGTTCGGCGTCCAATCGCCCAGCCTCTCGGTGGCGGAACTGATCGCCCACCTCGAGCAATTCCTGGCCGGGTTACCGGCGCTGATCCAGCAGCTTGATGATGCGTCCCTTGGCCGTCAGCAGCAGGCACTCGCCGCCCAACTCCAGAGCGGTGCCCTGCCCTTCGCCCACGCCGCCGAATTGCTCTGGCAGGGCAAGCTGGCCGGCCGTCCGTCGGATTATCTTGAGCAACTGTCCGCTGCCATCCTGTGCCTGGAACGCGCCCAGCTCGAGGTTGCCGCCCAGGGTTTGCTCGATGCGCAAGGGGGATGGCATTGCCTGAGCAACGGCGCTTGCCCGTCAGGACACTGGCAAGCGGCGCAGTGATCATTGCAGGTGCTGTAACGAGCTTTCTTCGAGAATCCCGGCGAACGAATTTGTCAGATTTAGTAACATAGGCGCCTAAGCATCTGAACATCTCCGAACGGAGGTGGACTATATGTATAAGTCTTCACCGTTCCATCGAACCAAAGCCCACCCACCAAAGGAGTATTCCCATGTCCTGGTCCAAACCCGCATATATCGACCTGCGTATCGGTTTCGAAGTCACCATGTACTTCGCCAGCCGCTGATTGCTGCAGGCGATTAAGCACGCAGCACTACGCCTCGGCCAGCCGAGGCGTTTTTATTTCGGTTTGCAGATGGAGCAGCCATGTTCGTCCAGATTCTAGGTTCCGCCGCCGGTGGCGGTTTCCCCCAGTGGAACTGCAACTGCGCCAACTGCGCAGGTTTTCGCAACGGCAGCCTGCGGGCCCAGGCGCGTACCCAGTCGTCCATCGCCCTGTCCGATGACGGCGTGAACTGGGTGCTGTGCAACGCCTCCCCGGACATTCGCGCCCAGCTCCAGGGCTTCGCCCCGATGCAGCCTGGCCGGGCCCTGCGCGACACCGGCATTGGCGCGATCATCCTGATGGACAGCCAGATCGACCACACCACCGGCCTGCTTAGCCTGCGCGAAGGTTGCCCGCATCAAATCTGGTGCACCGACATGGTTCATGAAGACCTGAGCACGGGCTTCCCACTGTTCAACATGTTGACCCACTGGAACGGCGGGCTGAGCTGGAATCGCATCGAGCTCGACCAGAGCTTCACCATCGCCGCCTGCCCGAACCTGCGCTTCACCCCGCTGCCCCTGCGCAGTGCCGCACCGCCCTATTCGCCCCATCGCTTCGACCCGCACCCGGGCGATAACATAGGGCTGATCGTCGAAGACCTGCGCTCAGGCGGCAAGCTGTTCTATGCCCCGGGCCTGGGCAAGGTCGACGAGTCGTTGTTGGCGATCATGGCCGGCAGCGACTGCTTGCTGGTGGACGGCACAATGTGGGACGACGATGAAATGCAGCGCCGTGGCGTTGGCACCCGCACCGGCCGGGAAATGGGCCACCTGGCCCAGAACGGCCCCGGCGGCATGCTGGAAGTGCTGGAGCGACTGCCCGAGCAGCGCAAGGTCCTTATCCATATCAACAACACCAACCCGATCCTGGACGAAGATTCGCCCGAACGGGCCGAGCTTGTACGTCGAAAGATTGAAGTGGCCTACGACGGAATGAGTATTGAGTTGTAGGAAGGTCGGTACCAATGTGGGACGACAGTCAACGCTTGTGCTGGCTGACAGGACGCCTTCGCGAGCAAGCCCGCTCCCACAGAGGCTGAGTAACTCGATATTTCATACACCGCAAAATCAATGTGGGAGCGGGCTTGCTCGCGAAGAGGCCAGACCAGGCACCCCAACCGCCAGCGGTTATTCCCCCGGAGACCGAAATGACTGACACCCCCCTGTCCCCCGCCGAGTTCGAAGCGGCCCTGCGTGCCAAAGGCGCGTATTACCACATCCATCACCCCTATCACGTGGCGATGTATGAAGGCCGTGCCACTCGCGAGCAGATCCAGGGCTGGGTCGCGAACCGTTTCTACTATCAAGTGAACATCCCGCTCAAGGACGCCGCGATCCTGGCCAACTGCCCGGACCGGGAAATCCGTCGCGAGTGGATCCAGCGCCTGCTCGACCATGACGGCGCGCCCGGCGAAGACGGCGGCATCGAAGCCTGGCTGCGGCTGGGCCAGGCGGTGGGCCTGGACCCCGACCAGCTGCGTTCCCAGGAACTGGTGTTGCCAGGGGTACGCTTCGCGGTGGACGCCTACGTCAATTTCGCCCGCCGGGCCAGTTGGCAAGAGGCCGCCAGCAGCTCGCTGACCGAACTGTTCGCCCCGCAGATCCACCAGTCGCGCCTGGACAGTTGGCCGCAGCATTACCCGTGGATCGACCCGGCCGGCTATGAATACTTCCGCACCCGCCTGGGCCAGGCCCGGCGCGATGTGGAGCATGGCTTGGCGATCACCTTGCAGCACTACACCACCCGCGCCGGGCAGGAACGCATGTTGGAGATTCTCCAGTTCAAGCTGGACATTCTCTGGAGCATGCTCGATGCCATGAGCATGGCCTACGAATTGAACCGCCCGCCCTATCACAGCGTGACCGACCAACGGGTTTGGCACAAAGGAATTACCTTATGAGTTTCGACCGCAGCCAAACCCCGCGCTGGCGCCCCGGCTATCGTTTCCAGTACGAACCGGCCCAGAAAGGCCACGTGCTGCTCTATCCTGAAGGCATGATCAAGTTGAACGACAGCGCTGCGCTGATCGGCGGCCTGATCGACGGCGAACGGGATGTCGCGGCCATCATCGACGAGTTGGCCAAGCAGTTTCCCGACGTGCCGGAACTTGGTGACGACATCGAGCAATTCATGGAGGTCGCCCGTGCACAGCACTGGATCGAACTTGCCTGACACCCGTGCCCTGCCGCCCAGGCCGGAAGTCGGCCTGCCGCTGTGGCTGCTGGCGGAGCTGACCTATCGGTGCCCATTGCAATGCCCGTACTGCTCCAACCCGTTGGACTTCGCCGAGCAGGGCAAGGAGCTGAGCACCGAGCAGTGGTTCAAGGTCTTTCGCGAAGCCCGGGAAATGGGCGCCGCGCAGTTGGGTTTTTCCGGTGGCGAGCCGCTGGTGCGCCAGGACCTGGCCGAACTGATCGGTGAAGCGCGCAGGCTGGGTTTCTATACCAACCTGATCACCTCCGGCATCGGCTTGACCGAACAGAAAATCAGCGACTTCAAGAAGGCCGGGCTGGACCATATCCAGATCAGTTTCCAGGCCAGCGACGAGCAGGTGAACAACCTCCTGGCCGGCTCGAAGAAAGCCTTCGCGCAAAAACTGGAAATGGCCCGGGCGGTGAAGGCCCACGGCTATCCGATGGTGCTGAACTTCGTGACCCACCGGCACAACATCGACAAGATCGACCGCATCATCGAGCTGTGCATCGCCCTGGAAGCCGACTTCGTCGAACTCGCCACCTGCCAGTTCTACGGCTGGGCGCAATTGAACCGCGTCGGCCTGCTGCCTACCCGGGAGCAACTGGTACGCGCCGAGCGCATCACCAATGAATATCGCGCCAAGCTGGAAGCGGAAGGCAATCCGTGCAAGTTGATCTTTGTCACGCCGGACTACTATGAAGAACGACCCAAGGGCTGCATGAACGGCTGGGGCAGCATTTTCCTCACCGTCACGCCGGACGGCACGGCATTGCCTTGTCACGGTGCCCGACAGCTGCCGGTGCAGTTTCCCAATGTGCGCGACCACAGCATGCAGCACATCTGGTACGACTCGTTCGGCTTCAACCGTTTCCGCGGTTATGACTGGATGCCCGAACCGTGCCGCTCCTGCGATGAAAAGGAAAAGGACTTCGGCGGCTGCCGCTGCCAGGCGTTCATGCTCACGGGGGACGCCAGCAACGCCGACCCGGTGTGCAGCAAATCCGAACATCACGGAATAATCCTGCAAGCTCGCGAAGACGCCGAGCACGCCACGCAAACCATTGAGCAACTGGCCTTTCGCAATGAACGAAACTCGCGCCTCATCGCCAAAGGCTGAGCCTTTCAGCGCCGCCCAGGCCGTTGCCGCCGGCACCGACTTCGCCGAACTGCAGGTCGGGCCCTTGGGCTTGTTCTGGAATGAATACCGCCCTGCGGACGGCGCCTGCCGGATCTGGCATTGGCAAGATACCGAGGCTCGCTGTTTGACGCCGGACGGCTTCAGCGCGCGCAGCCGGGTCTATGAATACGGCGGCGGGTCGTTCTGCCTGAGCCATGACGGCGTGCTGTTCGTCAATGAGACCGACCAGCAGTTGTACCACCAGTCGCTGAGCGACGGGCAGCCCGTGGCGCTGACCTCCGGTGAGTGCCGCTACGGGGACCTTGGCTTTGCCGACGGCCAGGTGTTGGCGGTGGAAGAACAAGCCAACCAGCATCGCCTGGTGTCGATCGGGTTGGCGGATCGTCAGCGGCATCTACTGGCTGAAGGCGCCGATTTCTACGCTTCGCCGACCCTGAGCCCGGACGGCCAGCGGCTCGCCTGGGTTGAGTGGAGCCGTCCGCATCAACCTTGGACCGCCACGCGGTTGATGTTGGCCGAACGCAATGCTTCGGGTTGGAGCGAGCCACGCTGCGTGGCCGGCGACGGTCAGCAAGCGTCCATTCAGCAACCGCGCTTCGACGCGGCCAGTCGCCTTTATTGCCTGAGTGATCGCGGTGGTTATTGGCAGCCCTGGAGGGAGTCGGCCCAAGGCCTGGAACCACTGCCCGCCGCCGAAGCCGATCACGCCCCGGCGCCATGGCAACTGGGTGGCTGTACCTGGCTGCCGCTGGATGAACACACGTACCTGGCGAGTTGGACCGAAGCGGGCTTCGGGCGCCTGGGCCTGTGTCGCGGTGACGACGCCAGCGAGGACTTTACCGGCACCTATACCCGCTTTCGCAGCCTGGCGCTGGATGAGCGGTTCATCTATGCCATTGCCGCCTCGCCGACCGGCCCGTCGGCGGTCATTGCCATCGAACGGCATAGTCATGAAGTCGCGGTGCTGGCCGGTGGCGTCGCGCCATTGCCCGCCGAACAGATCAGCCGTCCTCGAACCCTGTGTTATCCATCCGGGTCAGGCGAGGCCCACGGGTTCTTTTACCCGGCCATGAATGTACAGGCGAAGCCGCCCCTGGTGGTGTTCATTCACGGCGGCCCCACCTCGGCCAGTTATCCCCAGTTCGATCCGCGTATCCAGTATTGGACCCAGCGTGGCTTTGCCGTTGCCGATCTCAATTACCGCGGCAGCAGCGGCTATGGCCGGGCCTATCGGCAGGCATTGCATTTGAACTGGGGCGTGGTGGATGTCGAGGATGCCTGCGCGGTGGTTGCCTACCTGAATGAACAAGGCCTGATCGATGGCCGTCATGCATTCATCCGGGGTGGCAGTGCCGGTGGCTACACGACCCTCTGCGCCTTGGCGTTCCATGACGTCTTCCGTGCCGGCGCCAGCCTCTATGGCGTGAGCGACCCTGTCGCCCTCGGCCGGGCCACGCACAAGTTCGAAGGTGATTATCTGGACTGGCTGATCGGCGATCCGCAACAGGACGTCGAACGCTACCGCGCCCGCACCCCGTTGCTGCACGCCGGGAACATCCGTGTGCCAGTGATCTTTTTCCAGGGTGAACTGGACGCGGTGGTGGTCCCGCAGCAGACCCGCGACATGGTCAGTGCCTTACAGGCCAATGGCGTGGCCGTCGAGGCGCACTACTACCCGGATGAGCGCCATGGCTTTCGCAAGGCCGCGAACCAAGCGCATGCGCTGGAGCATGAGTGGTTGTTCTATCGCAGGGTGGTGGAGGGCGATCGGTAGGGAGCCAAACACACTGTGGGAGCGAGCTTGCTCGCGATGGCAGTAGTCCAGTCGACATTTCCGTGGACTGACACACCGCTATCGCGAGCAAGCTCGCTCCCACAGGGGATAGACCATGTAATCGAATTCGCGCCAGATCCTCAGCGCTTGGCGATGATGTACACCGCATGCACGATGCCTGGGATGTAACCCAGTAATGTCAGCAGGATGTTCAGCCAGAAAGCCCCGCCAAAACCGACCTGCAGAAAAACACCCAGTGGTGGCAGCAGGATGGCGATGATGATTCGAATGATATCCATGGATGACTCCCTGATTGGCGATGGCTACGTTGCCATACAGCTCATTGACCCCCGACCGCTCGTCAGGGTTCAGTGAAAAACTCTCAGGAAAGACGGCCCGAACGGCCAAACCTGCGCAACGATATAAAACGCAGGCAAAAGAAAACCCCGCCGAAGCGGGGCTTTGCAGACTGTTTCCCTGACATCCATTTCACTCCGCCGTCCTGGCAGAATCCTACGTGTCCATGTTGTTACTTTGCGCGTCCTGCGCGGCGTCCATGTGAAGTAGATTAGCCCTGGATCCAATCTGCCGATAGAGGGAAAACGCCAGTACATTGTGTAAGCTTTTGCTTACACAATGTCAGTTTTTAGAACTGCCCTGGCTCCAGCAGAAACAGCGACTCGCTGCCAGCTTTCACCGAAGCACTCAGGGAGTGAATGCGCGGCAACAGGCGAGCGAAATAGAACCGCGCCGTGCCCAGTTTGCTCGCGTAGAAATCATCCTGGTTCTCCTTGCCAAAGGCCGCCTTGGCCATCAACGCCCACATGTAAGCGTAAGCGGTGTAGCCGAACGCCTGGAGGTACTCCACCGAAGCGGCGCCGATTTCGTTCGGGTTGTTCTTCGCCCGCTCCAGCAACCAATCGGTCAACTCATCCAGCGTCCCGACCGCGTCGTTCAGTGGCTGGGTGAACTCCGCCAGGTCGCTGCTCGCGGTGGCGGTGAAATGACGGATTTCATCGGCGAACAACCGGTAGAACGCACCGCCACTGCCGACGATCTTGCGCCCGACCAGATCCAGCGCCTGGATACCATTGGTACCTTCGTAGATCTGGGTGATGCGCACGTCACGCACCAGTTGCTCCTGGCCCCATTCACGAATGTAACCATGGCCGCCGAACACCTGCTGGCCATGGACCGTGGTTTCCAGGCCCAGGTCGGTCAGGAAAGCCTTGGCCACTGGGGTCAGCAACGCCACCAGGTCTTCGGCGCGCTTGCGGGTGACCGGGTCTTCGCTGAACTTGGCGGTATCCAGTTGCATCGCCACGTAGGTGGAAAATGCCCGGCCACCCTCGTTCGAGGCCTTCATGGTCAGCAGCATCCGACGCACGTCGGGGTGGACGATGATCGGGTCTGCGACCTTGTCCTTGTTCTGTGCACCAGTGGGCGAACGGCTTTGCAGGCGGTCACGGGCATATTCGACGGCGTTCTGGTAGGAACGCTCGCCGGAGGCCAGGCCCTGGATGCCGACCCCCAGACGCTCGTAGTTCATCATGGTGAACATCGCCGCCAGGCCTTTGTTCGGCTCGCCGACCAGGTAGCCCACGGCTTCATCGAAGTTCATCACGCAGGTGGCGGACGCCTGGATGCCCATCTTGTGTTCGATCGACCCGCAGTTGGCCGCGTTGCGCGCGCCCAGGCTGCCGTCGGCATTGACCATGAACTTGGGCACCAGGAACAGCGAGATACCCTTGGGGCCCGCCGGTGCGTCTGGCAGCTTCGCCAGCACCAGGTGAATGATGTTCTCGGTGAGGTCGTGCTCGCCACCGGTGATGAAAATCTTCGTGCCACTGACCTTGTAGGAACCGTCGGCCTGAGGTTCGGCCTTGGTGCGGATGATCCCCAGGTCCGTACCGGCGTGAGGCTCGGTCAGGCACATGGAACCGGCCCAGACGCCGGCGTACATGTTCGGCAGGTACGCCGCCTTCAGTTCTTCGCTGGCATGGGCATTGATCGACAGGCAGGCGCCAGCGGTCAGCATCGGATACAGGCCGAAGGACAGGCTGGCGGAGTTGACCATTTCCTCGACCTGGGCCGAGACGGCCTTGGGCATGCCCATGCCGCCGTACACCGGATCACCACCGACACCGACCCAACCGCCTTCAGCGTAAGTCTTGTAGGCCTGTGGGAAACCTGCCGGCGTGGTGACGGCGCCGTCGGCCCAGTGGCAACCTTCTTCGTCTGCGGCGCGGCTGAGGGGGGCGATGCTTTTGCTGGTGACTTTGCCGGCTTCTTCGAGGATCGCTTCGACCGTTTCAGCGTCCACGGTGTCGGCCAGTACCGGCAATTGGGCCCAGAGTTTCGTGACCTCGAACACTTCATTGAGGACGAAGCGCATATCGCGCAGGGGCGCTTTGTAGTCAGCCATGGCAAACCTCGCAGGATCTAAACAGTTGGGTTCGTAAAAGACGGTTTCGCAATGACCTCAGTGTACCTCAACAACTTTTGCGACACATAGGGTCAACCCATGACCGTTTTATTATTTTTGGTCACGGACGGGATTTGAAGATTAATCGTGGCGAGGGAGGCTTGCTCCCGCTTGAGTGCGCAGCACTCACAAAAAGAGCGCTAGCTACGCAGCCCAACGGGAGCAAACTCCCCGCGACGGTTCAGTCAGAGGGCAAACAACGCTGCCGGCAACTTCATCAAACACTCGCTCCCAGCCTCGACCGCAGTCCGATGGGCGGTCGTACGTGGCAACAGTCGCTTGAAGTAGAACTCGCAGGTCGCCAGTTTGGCCTGGCAGAAATCGCCGTCACCGTTGCCGCTGTCGAGCTGCGACTG
Organism: Pseudomonas sp. NFACC56-3; assembly: GCF_900100025.1. Classification (NCBI taxonomy): domain Bacteria; kingdom Pseudomonadati; phylum Pseudomonadota; class Gammaproteobacteria; order Pseudomonadales; family Pseudomonadaceae; genus Pseudomonas; species Pseudomonas sp. NFACC56-3. The sequence goes on from NZ_FMTK01000022.1 coordinate 78,171, forward strand.
GGCCACCAAGGCCATGCGCAACCACAGGTAGGCCAGAATGATGTAGCCGCTGTACATCAGGTAATCCACCGAGGCGGCACCCACTTCATCCGGATTTTTCATGGCGGCCATGCCGACCCGGGTGGTCAGTTCGCCCCATTGCTGATTGAGCCCATCGAGTTGCGCGACGTACGCCTCGAGCTGCGGATGTTGCGCATTGGCAGTGCAGAACTTATGGACAATCTTGGTGAAACCACGCAACAACTTGCCCTGGCTACCCAGCACCTTGCGCCCCAGCAGATCCAGGGCCTGGATGCCGTTGGTGCCCTCGTAGATCGGCGCGATGCGGCAGTCGCGTACCAACTGCTCCATGCCCCACTCGCGAATGAAGCCGTGGCCGCCGAACACTTGCATGCCGTGGTTGGTGACTTCCAGCCCAGTGTCGGTCATGAAGGCCTTGCAGATCGGGGTAAGAAACGCCAGCAGGTCCTCGGCCTCCTGGCGCGCGGTTTCGTCCGGGCTCAGGTGGGCGGTATCGAGCAGTTGCGCGGTGAAATAGGTCAGTGCCCGGTTGCCTTCGTTGAAGGCCTTCATAGTCAGCAACATCCTGCGCACATCGGGATGGACGATGATCGGGTCGGCGACTTTTTCCGGCGCCTTGGGACCGGTCAGCGCGCGCATCTGCAGACGCTCGTTGGCGTATTTGATCGCGCCCTGGAAGCTCGCCTCACCCAGGCACAGGCCCTGCATACCGGTGCCAAGCCGGGCGTGGTTCATCATGGTGAACATGCAGTTGAGGCCCTTGTTCGGCTCGCCGATCAGGAAGCCCTTGGCGTCATCAAAGTTCAGCACGCAAGTGGCCGACGCCTTGATGCCCATCTTGTGTTCGATCGAGCCGCAGAAAACGCCATTGCGCGCCCCGGCCTCACCCCTGGCGTCGGGCAGGAATTTGGGCACGATGAACAACGAGATGCCTTTGGTCCCGGCGGGGGCGTCGGGCAGCTTGGCCAGCACCAGATGGATGATGTTATCGCTCATGTCGTGTTCACCGGCGGAGATGAAAATCTTGCTGCCGGAGATCGCATAGCTGCCGTCGGCCTGGGGCACGGCACGGGTCTTGATGATGCCCAGGTCGGTGCCGCAGTGGGCTTCGGTCAGGCACATGGTGCCGGTCCACTGGCCGGCGGTGAGTTTGCTCAGGTAGGTCTGTTTCTGTTCTCCGGTGCCGTGGGCATGAATGGCCGACATGGCACCGTGGGTCAGGCCCGGGTACATGCCCCAGGACGTGTTGCTGGAACCGATCATCTCGCTGATGACCAAGCCCAGGGAGCTGGGCAAGCCTTGGCCACCATAAGCCGGATCTGCCGCCAAGCCGTGCCAGCCGCCTTCCACGTACTGTGCGAAAGCCTGCTTGAAGCCTGTAGGCGTGGTGACTACGCCGTCGTCGAAATGGCAGCCTTCTTCATCACCGGAGCGATTGAGCGGCGCCAGCACATTTTCACAGAATTTGGCGCCTTCCTCGAGGATCGCGCTGACCATGTCCGGGCTGGCATCGCTGGCGCCCAGTTCGGCATAACGGCCATGGAAATCGAAGACGTGATCGATCAGAAAGCGCATGTCGCGCAAGGGGGCTTTGTACTCGGGCATGGTGGTTTTCTCCGGTAGCAGATGGTTTCAACCTACTGCCGGCCACCCTGGCCCACAATCACAGTCCAGACGCTGAATGCGCCGTCATCACTCAACCCGCGGCTTCCATGCGCACCGCACCACGGCGGTTCTGGCCGAAGGCAACCACACAGTTACGCCCCGCGCCCTTGGCGTTATACAGCGCCTGGTCGGCGGACTTGAGCACTTCTTCGGGCGTGCGTTGCTCGAGGCGCTCCGCGACGCCGATGCTGACCGTCACCGATACGCTGGAAGCCCCCGCGCCGGAACGACGCTGGCGGCCTTGCTGGTCGTCCTGGGGACGGCTATCGGGGTTGCGCAGCTGGATGGCATACGTCTCGATGGACTGGCGGATGACCTCCAGATGGGGCATGCACTCGTCGATGGTCTTGCCTGCGAACACCAGGGCAAATTCCTCACCGCCATAGCGATACGCCCTACCGCCACCGCCGATCTTCGACAACTTGCTGGCGACCAGGCGCAGCACCTGGTCGCCCACGTCGTGGCCGTGGGTGTCGTTGAATTTCTTGAAATGGTCCACGTCACTCATCGCCAACACATAGTTGCGCCCCAGGCGCTGCATGCGTTCGTTCAGTGCCCGCCGCCCCGGCAGGCCGGTGAGTTCGTCACGGAAGGCCATTTGATAGGCCTCGTGGGCAACCGCCGCGGCGATCATCAACATCACCTGGCTGCACATGATGTTCAGGGTGAACGGCAGGATAAAGGTCTTGGGCAGCATCCAGAACAGCCCGAGCAACCCCACCAGTTGTGCGGCGTGCAGTGGCCGGGGATTGCGCCAGTATTGCCAGGCCAACAGCAGGAACGCGGCGGCGAACATCGGGTAGGACAATTGGATCAGGCTCATCCAGGCACCGTGCAACGCCGGCCAGCGGATCTCCGAAAGCCACAACAACAAGGCCTGGGGGAAACTCTGCTCCAAGGCCAGCGCCACACTGCCAAAGACCAGCAACACCGCGAACCGCGCCACCATGTCCTGGAACAGGTGGGTGCGCTCCTGCCACGCCGCGAACAGCCCGAACAACAGCGGCAACAACAGGCAGACGAGATGGAACACCACCGCCGCGTCTTCGCGCACCTTCCCGTTATCGCGATAAAAGTCGGTCTGGGTGTCCAGGAGAAAGTAGGCGATGTACACCGTGACCATCAGAAACAGTTCACGTTGACGTCGATAAACCGCGCAATACGCCCCGCCTAGCAACAGCACCAGCGTCGGGAGGACGTTGAACAGCGAGGTGAAGAAAACGTTGAGATCCTTGACGTAGGCAGCCGCAAGCCCCGCCACCAATAACAGCAATGACGGTAGGAAATGGCTCAAACGTACAGCGGAAGAACGCGGCAAGGGGTAAAACTCCGACCCGGCTGATCAAAGATGGCATTGTGCCTGCTATTGCAGCGTAAGGCACTGGAGATGTGACAGATGTCACACTGCCATCTCTGTAACGGCAGGAGGGACTGTTTTCTTAGGGTTCTGTTTGATGAATGTTTTTCAAAATATTCGGAGTTCCCTTGTGGGGAGCAGCGCGCTCCCACGAGGGATTTACAGCGGATAAGAAAAAGCCGCTGCTCCCGAAGGAAAGCAGCGGCTTGTGAGACCCGCTTAAGGCTTAGTAACCCAGCGCGAAATCTTCTTCTTTCATGTCCATCAGGTTGTTCGCGCCCGACAGCATGGCTGCCACGTGGGTACGGGTACGCGGCAGGATGCGCTGGAAGTAGAAGCGCGCGGTCTGCAGCTTGGCGGTGTAGAAGGCTTCTTCCGTGGTGCCGGCTGCGAGTTTTTCCGCCGCCAGGCGCGCCATGTCGGCCCAGAAATAGGCCAGGCAGGCGTAACCGGAGTACATCAGGTAGTCCACCGATGCCGCGCCCACTTCTTCACGATCCTTCATCGCCGCCATGCCGACCTTCATGGTCAGCTCGCCCCATTCCTTGTTCAGCGCAGCCAGGGGTTCGACGAACTCCTTGACCGCTTCGTTGCCTTCGTTGCTCTGGCAGAACTTGTGGACGATCTTGGTGAAGCCCTTGAGTGCCTCGCCCTGGGTCATCAGCACTTTACGGCCCAGCAGGTCGAGGGCCTGGATGCCGGTGGTGCCTTCGTACAGCATCGAAATACGACTGTCGCGAACGTTCTGCTCCATGCCCCACTCGGCGATAAAGCCGTGGCCGCCGTAGATCTGCACGCCATGGTTGGCCGATTCGAAACCGACTTCGGTCATGAAGGCCTTGGCGATCGGCGTCATGAACGCCAGCAGCGCATCGGCTTTTTTCTTCTCTTCTTCGTCCACACCGTACTTGACGATGTCGACCTGCTTGGCGGTGAAGTACACCATCGCCCGGTTACCTTCGGCAAAGGCCTTCATGGTCAGCAGCATGCGACGCACGTCTGGGTGCACGATGATCGGGTCGGCGGCCTTGTCTGGCGCTTTCGGGCCCGTCAGGGAACGCATTTGCAGGCGATCACGGGCATATTTCAGGCCGCCCTGGAAGCCGATCTCGGCGTGGGCCAGGCCTTGCAGCGCAGTGCCCAGGCGTGCGGTGTTCATGAAGGTGAACATGCAGTTCAGGCCTTTGTTCGCCGGGCCGATCAGGTAACCGGTGGCCGCGTCGAAGTTCATCACGCAAGTGGCGTTGCCGTGAATGCCCATCTTGTGTTCCAGGGAACCACAGCTCACCGCGTTGCGCTGACCGATGGAGCCATCGGCCTTAGGCAGGAATTTTGGAACGATGAACAGCGAAATGCCCTTGGTACCAGCCGGTGCATCCGGCAGGCGTGCCAGCACGATGTGGACGATGTTGTCGGCCATGTCATGTTCACCGGCCGAAATGAAGATCTTCGTACCGGAAACCTTGTAGGAACCGTCGGCCTGAGGCTCGGCCTTGGTGCGCAGCATGCCCAGGTCGGTGCCACAGTGCGGTTCGGTCAGGCACATGGTGCCGGTCCATTCGCCGGAAACCAGCTTGGTCAGGTAGGCCTCTTGCTGCTCGGGCGTACCGTGCTCGGAAATCGTGTTCATCGCGCCATGGGAAAGGCCCGGGTACATGCCCCACGACCAGTTGGCTTCACCGACCATCTCGCTGACCGCCAGGCCCAGGGATTCCGGCAGGCCTTGACCGCCATGCTCGACGTCGTGGGCCAGGCTCGGCCAGCCGCCTTCGACGAATTGCTTGTAGGCTTCCTTGAAACCGGTCGGGGTTTTCACGCCGGACTCGCTCCAGGTGCAGCCTTCGATGTCGCCCACACGGTTCAGCGGAGCCAGCACCTGCTCACAAAACTTGGCGCCTTCTTCGAGAATGGCGTCAACCATGTCCGGAGTTGCGTCCTGGCAAGCCGGAAGGCTCTGATAATGCGCTTCGTAGCCGAGCAGTTCGTCACGAACGAAGCGAATATCACGCAAGGGGGCCTTGTAGTCAGGCATAGCGATAAACCTCTGCTGATGTAACCGGGAATGGACGACCGCGTGGATTTGTTGTGACGGTCAAACAGTTGTTTGAAACATACGTTTACGCCCAAATCTTGTCAAGCGCCGATCTTTTGCCGTTCGTCATCAGCCTGAGAAAAATGTCGGACACAGGAAACCCATCGCCCTAAAGAATCCGCGATGCGCGTAGGGAAAGATTAGTTGAGCAATAAGACGTTAGAGACAAAAACGCCGCGAATAATCGCGGCGTCTTGGCAAACCTGAAGAGCAGGATCAGGCAAAGGTATCGATCAATGTCCCGAGCATTTCGTCGGATGCCTTGGCGACGTTGGCACCCAGTTGCACCTGGAACTTGCCCTGGGCCATTTCGACCATGTTAGCGGCCTGGTCCGACTGCTGGCTACGATCCACCGAACGCAAGCGATCGACCTGGACTTCCGAGGACTGGCTGGTGACCGAACGCTCGATCGTGTTGTTGGCGATCTGGCTGGACGCCTGATCGACACGGTTCTGCCCTGTCTGAATCGTGCTCAGACCGGCATAGAACGCGGTACTTCCTGAGATTTCCATGGCAGAACTCGTCTTCTTGAAGGGTCGACAGTGGCCATTGAATCAGAAGCCCAGGGAAAAGGCCCGACAAAAACACTAATGGCACAGTGCCGTGTCATAGGCAAAACCTTGGCGGGGTCTCAGTCCAGCAGATCCAGTTGCAGGTGTTCGGCCACGGCTTCGGCCGTCACGCTCTGGATCCGCGCCACCCTGCCCAGGCAGGGCGCCGGAAGTCGCTCGGCCAAGGTTGCCAGGTTTTCTTCCAGGCGCGAGGTGGCCGGGTCGATGATATTCGCGACCCAACCGGCAAGCTGCAAGCCATCACGGGCGATAGCCTCGGCGGTCAACAATGCGTGACTGATGCAACCCAGGCGCACGCCCACCACCAGAATCACCGGCAAGCCCAGCGCGATCGCCAGATCGGAAAGATTGTCCTGGCCGGCCAGCGGCACGCGCCAACCACCCGCGCCTTCGATCAAGGTGAAGTCGGCGCCCAGCGCCAGCACTTCGCGCATCGGGCCGAGTAGCGACTGCACCGTCAACGCAACGCCCGCTTCCCGGGCGGCCAAGTGCGGCGCTATTGCCGGTTCGAACGCCACCGGATTGACCTGTGCATAAGTCAACGGTACGGAGCATTCGGCCAGCAAGGCCAAGGCGTCGGCGTTGCGCAGGCCCTTGGGCGTCACGTCGCAGCCAGAGGCCACGGGCTTTCCGGCAGCCGTGCTCATGCCAGCCTGTCGCGCAGCATGTAGCAGGCCCGCCGCGACCGTGGTCTTGCCTACATCGGTGTCGGTGCCGGTAATGAAATAGGCCTTGCTCATAGCGGTTTCTCCAAAACGGCGTAGACCACCTGGTAAGTTGCCGGCAGCCCCTGGGCCTGACGAAACTGCTCATAGGCTTCAACCAGCGCGAGAATCCGCGCCCTGCCCGTCAAGCCACCGGGGCGACCAGGGTTCAGATTGTGGGCACCCAAAGCTTTCAATTCATGCGTCAGGCTGCGCACGTCAGGGTAATGCAACACATGAGGACGGTTTTCAAGACTGACGACATTCAGCCCGCTGGCCGCGCAAAGGTGTTGATACGTCTCGAACGCACGGAAACGGTTGACGTGTACCAAGCCATCCACCTGACGCCAGCTGTCGCGCAATTCGTACAAAGTGCCCACGCAGAGGCTGGTGAAGGCCAACACGCCACCCGGCTTCAACACACGATGGGCCTCGCTCAGCACCGTGGCGAAATCCGCGCACCACTGCACCGCCAGGCTGGAAAACACTAGGTCGCAGCTCGCCGCCTGCAAAGGCAGCCGCTCGGCATCACCGGCGACAAAGTACGCGGCGCCACCCTGGGGACGCGCATGGTTGAGCATGCCCTCGGCGATATCCAACGCCAGGCCGGTGCTCGCAGCAAAACGCGCACCCAAGGCCCGAGTGAAGTAGCCGGTGCCGCAGCCCAGGTCCAGCCAACGTTGCGGCGAGAAAGAAGGCGGCAAGCGACCGAGCAATTGCTCGCCCACATCGCGCTGCAGTTCGGCCACGCTGTCATAGCTGGTCGCCGCCCGGGAAAACGAAGCCGCTACCTGGCGCTTGTCGGGCAAGGCACCGGGCAATGGAGGGAGAGACAAATCAGTCATCGCCGGACTCATGCAAAAAAACCTGGATCGCCGCCGCTACACCGTGAGGGTCCTCCAGAAGGAATCCGTGGCCGGCTTGTTCAATCAGACCGATTTCGACATCCGGCAGCAAGACCAGCAAATCACCCGCGGCCTCGGCCGGCACCAGGGCGTCGAGCCCGGCAAACAGATGCAGTTGCGGGCCTCGGAAACTCTGCAACGCAGCGCGGGTGTCCAATCGCGCCAGCAGTTCGAGCCCGGCCATCAATACGTCGGGCGAAGTGCTTGGCGCTCCGGCCGACAACAACCGCGACAACCCGCGTGGATCGCCGCAGCCCTGGGCACACAGCAGACTGAAACGCTTGAGGGTCTGGCGTGGGTCGACTGCACAGCCGGCGAGAAAGCCATCGAACGTCTGGCCGTCCATCGCGCTCGGCCATTGCTCGTGGGCGACAAACGACGGATTACTGGCCATGGTCAGCAGGCCACAGCAGCGCTCACCCCGGCGCGCCGCCAGCGCCGAAGCCAGCATGCCGCCCAGGGACCAGCCGCCCAGCCAGGTGTCCTGAGGCACGGTGGCGTCCAATTCTTCGAGCCATTCATCGGGGTCGCTCGATAGCAATGCCGGCAACGGCTCGATTTCCACCCGCAGGTGTTCGTCGAGCCCTTGCAAGGCCGCCGCCAGCGGTTCCAGCGGAGAAACACCCAAGCCCCAACCGGGCAGCAAAATCAATCGATCACGCATGGCTTGGCTCCGGCCCCAACAGGGCAAAACACTCGGCCAGTGCATTCAACAATAGCTGCACCTGGGCCTCGCTGTGGGCGGCGGTCAGGGTCACGCGCAAACGAGCGCTGCCGGCCGGCACGGTGGGTGGGCGGATCGCCGTGACCATCAGTCCCCGCTCACGCAGCATCTGCGACAAGCGCATGGCCCGCCCCGCATCGCCCACCAGGATCGGCTGGATCGGCGTGAAGCTGTCCATCAATTGCAGGCCGATCTGCTCGGCACCCTGGCGGAACTGGCGGATCAGCACCTGCAGGTGTTCGCGCCGCCAATGCTCGTCGCGCAGCAGTTCAAGGCTCTTGAGCGTGGCACAGGCCAGGGCCGGCGGTTGGCTGGTGGTGTAGATGTAGGGACGCGCGAACTGGATCAGGCTTTCGATCAGTTCCTCGCTACCGGCGACGAAGGCACCGGCGGTGCCAAAGGCCTTGCCCAGGGTACCGACCAGCACCGGCACGTCGTCCTGGCTCAAGCCGAAATGTTCGACAATACCGCCGCCATGGGCCCCCAGCGGACCGAAGCCGTGGGCATCGTCGACCATCAGCCAGGCGCCCCGGGCCTTTGCCTCACGGGCCAGGGCCGGCAGGTCGGCAATGTCGCCGTCCATGCTGAACACGCCGTCGGTGACCACCAGGGTATTGCCCGTGGCTTTCTCCAGGCGACTGGCCAGGCTCTGGGCATCGTTGTGCAGGTATCGGTTGAAACGCGCACCGGACAACAGCCCGGCGTCGAGCAGCGAAGCATGATTGAGGCGGTCTTCCAGCACCGTATCGCCCTGCCCCACCAGCGCGGTGACGGCGCCGAGGTTGGCCATGTAACCGGTGGTGAACAGCAACGCCCGCGGACGCCCCGTCAGGTCGGCCAATGCTTCTTCCAGGGCGTGATGAGGACTGCTGTGGCCGATCACCAAATGGGAGGCGCCACCCCCGACTCCCCAACGCGCCGCGCCGGCGCGCCAGGCCTCGATCACTTGCGGGTGATTGGCCAGGCCCAGGTAATCGTTGTTGCAGAACGCCAGCAACGGCTGGCCGTCCACCACCACTTCCGGGCCCTGGGGGCTTTCGAGCAGCGGGCGCTGGCGGTAGAGGTTGTCGGCACGACGGGCAGCCAGGCGTGCGGCGAGATCGAAGGGCATGCAGGCCTCGGGGTGAACCGTTTATGGACGGAGTGAGATCCCTGTAGGAGCGAGCTTGCTCGCGATGAGGCCATGACATTCAACATCTCTGTCGGCTGTTATACCGCCATCGCGAGCAAGCTCGCTCCCACAGGGTCTTGCATTCCAATCAGGGCATCGGTGAGCGATCAGACAGCGGCGTTGTAAAACTGCTCGCTGCTCTTCTGCTCCACCAGCGCCTGTTCTATCGCCGCCTGGTGCACTTCGTCGGCATGTTCTTCGCGGGCTTCGGGCTGGATGCCCAGGCGTGCGAACAATTGCATGTCCTTGTCGGCTTGCGGGTTGGCGGTGGTCAACAGCTTGTCGCCGTAGAAAATCGAGTTGGCGCCGGCAAAAAATGCCAGCGCCTGCATCTGCTCGTTCATCGCTTCACGACCCGCGGACAGGCGCACATGGGACTGGGGCATCATGATCCGCGCCACGGCAAGCATACGGATGAAATCGAACGGATCGATGTCTTCGGCATTTTCCAGCGGCGTGCCGGCGACTTTGACCAGCATGTTGATCGGCACCGATTCCGGGTGCTCCGGCAGGTTCGCCAGCTGGATCAGCAGGTTGGCGCGGTCGTCCAGGGACTCGCCCATGCCCAGGATGCCGCCGGAGCAGATCTTCATCCCCGAATCACGCACATAGGCCAGGGTTTGCAGGCGCTCGCTGTAGGTACGGGTGGTGATGATGCTGCCGTAGAACTCCGGCGAGGTATCGAGGTTGTGGTTGTAGTAGTCCAGGCCAGCCTGGGCCAGCGCTTCGGTCTGTTCCTGATCGAGACGACCCAGGGTCATGCAGGTTTCCAGGCCCATGGCCTTCACGCCTTTGACCATTTCCAGCACATATGGCATGTCCTTGGCCGACGGATGTTTCCAGGCCGCGCCCATGCAGAAACGGGTCGAACCGATGGCCTTGGCCCGCGCAGCCTCTTCGAGGACCTTCTGCACTTCGAGCAATTTCTCTTTATCCAGACCGGTGTTGTAGTGACCGGACTGCGGACAATATTTGCAATCTTCCGGGCAAGCGCCGGTCTTGATCGACAGCAGCGTGGAAACCTGGACGCGGTTGGCGTCGAAGTGCGCGCGGTGCACGGTCTGCGCCTGGAACAACAGGTCATTGAATGGCTGGACAAAGAGTGCTTTGACTTCGGCCAAAGACCAGTCATGACGCAGGTTGGCAGTGGTGCTGGCGCTCATGGGCATTTCCTTGATTATGCTTGGCTGGCGCCTGGGGCATGCAATACCCACAGGCGCGACACGGATGTTCGGCATATTTAAGGAAGAGTCATGCGCTGTCAACCACGATACAAGGGACCGGTTTACATCTGGTTAAAAAACAAACAATCCTGCCTGCTGTGTGGCGAAAGTACGGATACCCCGCAGCCTATCTGCACCCCTTGCGAAAGCGAGCTGCCCTGGCTCGGCGATCAATGCAGCATTTGCGCCCTGCCACTGCCCATGGCGGGACTGCGTTGCGGCCAATGTGCCTCGCGGCCGCCGGCCTTCGAGCGGGTCCTGGCGCCCTGGGCCTACGACTTCCCGGTGGACAGCCTGATCACCCGCTTCAAGCATCAGGCGAAATGGCCCCTTGGCCGGCTGCTGGGCGAACTGCTGACGCAATCGCTGCAACATCATTTCGACGAAGGGCTGGAGCGGCCCGACGCACTGGTACCGGTGCCACTGGCCACTCGGCGTTTGCGCCAGCGCGGTTTCAACCAGGCGGCACTGCTGGCCCGCTGGCTCAGTGGGCCGCTGGCGATCCCTTGCGAAGAAAACCTGTTGCGACGCACTCAGGACACGCCCGCCCAACAGGCCCTCGACGCCAGGGCCCGACGACAAAACCTGCGCCAGGCCTTTGCCCTCGCGCCCCAGGCAACGTTACGCAATCGTCACCTGGCGCTGGTCGACGATGTACTCACTACCGGCGCCACCGCCCAGGCCCTGGCCGCCCTGTTACTCGATGCCGGCGCCGCGCGGGTCGACGTGTATTGCCTGGCCCGCACGCCGAAACCCGGTGAACCGGCTTGACGTGCCGCACCCAAGGCGCCAACGTCCGTTCATCGACTTTTGCACGCGGTTTGCCTTCATGTCATTGCCCACGCTCCTGACCCAGCACATCGTTCGGCGACCACAACGCATCGCCCTGCTGCAGCACATCGCCGAACAGGGCTCGATCACCCGCGCCGCCAAGAGCGCGGGCCTGAGCTACAAGGCGGCCTGGGATGCCATCGATGAGTTGAACAACCTCGCAGACCATCCGTTGGTGGAGCGCAGCGTCGGCGGCAAGGGTGGTGGCGGCGCCAGGCTGTCGGGGGAAGGTCAACGGGTGCTGCGCCTGTATCAGCGCCTGCAAGCGCTGCAGGCGCAACTGCTGGAAGCCAGCGAAGACGCCGGGGACCTGGGCCTGCTCAGTCGCCTGATGCTGCGCACCAGTGCCCGCAATCAATTGCATGGCAAGGTCTTGGGCATCGAGGCCCAGGGGCACAACGACCGGGTACGCCTGGAACTGGCCCGGGGCCTGGTCATCGAAGCGCAGATCACCCATGACAGCACGTTGCGCCTGGAGCTGGGTGTCGGCACCGACGTGGTGGCGCTGATCAAGGCCGGTTGGCTGGAATTACACCCCGTCGAACAAGCGGAAAAACCGGGGATCAATACGCTGCGCGGCGTGATCGAGCAGGTCGACGCCGCCGAAGACGGCCCCAGCGAAGTGCGCATCGGCCTGCCCAACGGCCAGACGCTGTGCGCCCTGGCCGAGCCGCTTGAGTTGCAAGCGCAGAACCTGGCAGTCGGCTCACCGGTGCAAGTGACGTTTTCAGCGACAAATGTGCTGCTCGGCACACCGCTGTAGCGCGCTGCAACAATAGTTTCATCGACCCGCTTTAAGGTGACTGCCAAAACCAGCAGGGAGCCTGATGATGAGCCTATTAGAAGAAAACCAATCCACCGACCTGGAAAAGATCGTCGGCCTGAGCCGGCGCCGTTTCATCAGCGCTGGCGCCCTGTGCGGCGCGGCGATGTTCCTGGGCGGCAACCTGCTGAGCCGCAGCGTGCTGGCCGCCGCCGTGAGCGAAGGCAACAGCCGGCTGCTGGGTTTCAACAGTATCGCCGCCGCCACGGCCGACACCATTACGCTGCCGCCGGGCTACAAAGCCTCGGTGCTGATCAGCTGGGGCCAGCCGCTGCAGAAAAATGCACCGGCGTTCGACCCCAGTGGCAATGGAACTGCCCGCGCACAGGAAGTGCAGTTTGGCGACAACAACGACGGCATGAGCCTGTTCGAATTCCCCGGTGACAAGAACCGGGCGCTGATGGCGATCAACAACGAATACACCAACTACCGCTACCTCTTTCCCCACGGTGGCCAGCCGCAGTCGGCCGAAGACGTGCACAAGGCCCAGGCCAGCGAAGGGGTGTCGGTCATCGAGGTCCAGCGTCGTCGCGGGCAGTGGCAGTTCGTCCAGGAGTCGCGCTACAACCGCAGGATCCACGGCAACACGCCGATTCGCCTGCGTGGCCCGGCCGCCGGCCACGACCTGCTGAAAACCAGTGCCGACAAGAGCGGCAAGAAAGTGCTGGGCACCTTCCAGAACTGCGCCAACGGCATGACGCCGTGGGGCACCTACCTGACCTGCGAAGAAAACTTCACCGACTGCTTCGGCAGCAGCAAGAGCGACCTGCAGTTCGATGAGGCGCAAAAGCGCTATGGCGCCACCGTCACCAGCCGCGAGATCAACTGGCACCTGTACGATCCGCGTTTCGACCTGGCGAAGAACCCCAACGAACTCAATCGCCATGGCTGGGTAGTGGAAATCGATCCGTTCGATCCAGAATCCACGCCGGTGAAACGCACCGCCCTGGGCCGCTTCAAACACGAAAACGCCGCCCTGGCACAAACCAACGACGGTCGCGCCGTGGTGTACATGGGCGACGATGAACGCGGTGAGTTCATCTACAAGTTCGTCAGCCGCGAGCGCATCAATCATCGCAATGCCAAGGCCAACCGCAACCTGCTGGACCACGGCACCTTGTACGTGGCGCGCTTCGACGCCGGCGACGGCAACCCGGACCATCCCAAAGGCAAGGGCCAATGGATCGAGTTGACCCACGGCAAGAACGGCCTCGACGCCAGCAGTGGCTTCGCCGACCAGGCCGAGGTGCTGATCCATGCGCGCCTGGCCGCCAGCGCCGTGGGTGCCACCCGCATGGACCGGCCTGAATGGATCGTGGTCAGCCCGAAAGACGGCCAGGTCTATTGCACCCTGACCAACAACTCCAAGCGCGGCGAAGACGGCCAACCGGTGGGCGGGCCGAACCCTCGGGCCAAGAACGTCTACGGGCAGATCCTGCGCTGGCGCACCGACCGCGACGATCACGCCTCCAAGACCTTTTCTTGGGATCTGTTCGTGGTCGCCGGCAACCCGGCGGTACACGCCGGCACGCCGAAAGCCGGGTCGTCCAATATCAACCCGCAGAACATGTTCAACAGCCCCGATGGCCTGGGTTTCGACAAGGCTGGCCGGCTGTGGATTCTCACCGACGGCGACGTCAGCAACACCGGGGACTTCGCCGGCATGGGCAACAACCAGATGCTCTGCGCCGACCCCAACAGTGGCGAAATCCGCCGCTTCATGGTCGGACCGGTGGGCTGCGAAGTGACCGGGATCAGTTTTGCCCCGGACCAGAAAGCCTTGTTCGTCGGGATCCAGCATCCAGGGGAAAACGGTGGCTCGACCTTCCCTGAGCACCTGCCCAACGGCAAGCCGCGGTCTTCGGTGATGGTGATTACCCGGGAAGATGGCGGAGTCATCGGCGCCTGACAGGGCCTCATCGCGAGCAAGCTCGCTCCCACAATGTGGACTGCCCCCAAAAAATTGGACTTTTGGGGTCAGTCCAATGGATCCGCTATCCCTGTGGGAGCGAGCTTGCTCGCGATAACGTCAGCACAGCCGCCACCTATCTGCCTCTGTCTGCGCTACCATGCTGTGCCGGACGCGGCCACCCTGCCGCTGCGCAGGAGTCAGCATGTCCCATCCGTTCGAAACCCTCACGCCCGACCTGGTGCTCGATGCCGTTGAAAGTATCGGCTTTCTCAGCGACGCCCGCGTGTTGGCCCTCAACAGCTACGAGAACCGCGTCTATCAGGTCGGCATCGAAGATTCCGAGCCGCTGATCGCCAAGTTCTATCGCCCCCAGCGCTGGACCAACGAAGCGATCCTGGAAGAGCACAGCTTTACCTTCGAACTGGCCGAATACGAAGTGCCCGTGGTGGCACCGCTGATCCACAACGGCGTCAGCCTGCACGAACACGCCGGGTTTCGTTTCACCCTGTTTCCTCGTCGCGGTGGCCGGGCGCCGGAGCCGGGCAATCTCGACCAACTCTATCGCCTGGGACAATTGCTCGGACGCCTGCACGCGCTCGGGGCGACCCGGCCGTTCGAGCATCGCGAAGCCCTGGGCGTGAAAAATTTCGGCCACGATTCATTGACCACCGTGCTGGCCAGCGGCTTCGTTCCCCGCAGCCTGCTGCCGGCTTATGAGTCGGTCGCCCGGGACTTGCTCAAGCGCGTCGAAGAGGTCTACGCCGCCACGCCCCACCAGAACATCCGCATGCACGGCGATTGCCATCCCGGCAACATGATGTGCCGCGACGAGGTGTTCCACATCGTCGACCTGGACGACTGCCGCATGGGCCCGGCGGTGCAGGACCTGTGGATGATGCTCGCCGGCGATCGCCAGGAGTGTCTGGGGCAACTGTCGGAACTGATGGACGGCTACCGTGAGTTCCACGACTTCGACCCGCGTGAACTGGCGCTGATCGAGCCGCTGCGGGCCCTGCGCCTGATGCACTACAGCGCCTGGCTGGCGCGGCGCTGGGACGACCCGGCGTTTCCCCGCAGCTTCCCGTGGTTCGGCAGCGAACGCTACTGGGGCGACCAGGTGCTGGCATTGCGCGAGCAATTGGCGGCGCTCAACGAAGAGCCGTTGAAGCTGTTCTGATTGGCTTCAGCAGTCACCGCGCCGCCCTTGTGGGAGCGGGCTTGCTCGCGAAGACGGAGGAACATTCAATATTCATGTCGACTGAAGCACCGCTTTCGCGAGCAAGCCCGCTCCCACAGAGGGATCTGTGCCGGGGCCAGAACGCTCCCAAAGGTTCACAGCACAACCTGACAAATCTCCTTACAATCACGCCTTTGTTAGCTGCCTAAGCAAGGATTCTGCATGCAAGCCGCCAACCCGCGTCGCGGGTATATCCTGGGCCTGAGTGCCTACATCATCTGGGGTCTGTTCCCGATCTACTTCAAGGCCATCGCCAGCGTGCCGTCAGTGGAAATCATCATCCACCGGGTGCTGTGGTCGGCACTGTTTGGCGCGGCATTGCTGCTGGTCTGGAAACACCCGGGCTGGTGGCGCGAACTGCGGGACAATCCACAGCGCCTGGCGATTCTCGCCCTGAGTGGGACACTGATCGCGGCCAACTGGCTGACCTACGTCTGGGCGGTGAACAACGAACGCATGCTCGAGGCCAGCCTGGGTTACTACATCAACCCGTTGGTGAACGTGTTGCTGGGCATGTTGATCCTGGGTGAGCGGCTGCGGCGCATGCAATGGTTGGCGGTGGGGCTGGCGGCCGTCGGCGTGGCGCAGCAGGTCTGGCAAGTAGGTAGCCTGCCATGGGTGTCGCTGGTGCTCGCGCTGACCTTCGGTTTCTATGGGCTGATCCGCAAACAAGCGCCAGTCAAGGCCTTGCCGGGGCTGGTGGTGGAAACCTGGATGCTGGTGCCGATCGCCATCGCCTGGTTGCTGTTCAATCCCGCGGCCACCAGTGCCCAGGCCGCGTTCTGGACCACCTCCGAAGCCTGGTGGCTGGTAGCAGCCGGCCCTGTGACCCTCGTTCCGCTGGTGTGCTTCAACGCCGCGGCCCGGCACTTGCCCTACACCACCCTGGGGTTTCTTCAGTACATCGCACCGACGCTGGTGCTGCTGCTCGCCGTGTTGCTGTTCGGCGAGCACCTGTCGTCCAGCACGTTGGTGGCGTTCCTGTTCATCTGGGCCGGGCTGGCGGTGTACAGCGTCGATGCGGTGATCAGCATGCGCCGGCGCAGCTGATCAAAAAACGCACAACCCCCTACAGGCCACGTCTGCCGTGGCCTGCGCTTATCCTTCCCAAGGTTATCCACAGCGTGATCCCCGCCGTTTGTGCACAAGCCCTTGAAAACTGGTGATTTTTTGATCATTGACCGCTAAGCCCCGACGGGTCTGGGCTGGGGCCGGGTCTCTACAGGTTATCCACAGGCAGGCGCAGTTTTTCCTTGGATAACCTTCATTGCACTTCGTCGCTGAGCTTGAGTTCCACCATCAACTCATCGGCCAAGGTCTCCAGGCGTTGCTGCAAGGTCTCCAGCGACAGGGTCAAAGGCACGCCCAGGATCGCTTCGGCATGAAACAGCGCCTCACTGCTCATCGGTGCCGGCCGGACATGGGTCACCAGCCGCTCGACATTGACGCCCTGCTCGCTCAACAACCGGGTGATGTCCCGCACGATACCGGGACGATCATTGCCCACCAGTTCCATGGTGATGGGTTTCCAGGTGCAAGACTGCTCAACAGCGCTTTCAGCGATCAATACGCGGATGCCATGGGCCGCCAGCCCCTGCAAGGCTTCGATCAATTCTTCATGGGCCTCCGCCGGGGCGCTGAAGCGCACGATCCCGGCAAATTGCCCGGCCAGGTGCGCCATGCGGCTTTCCAGCCAGTTGCCGCCATGTTCGGCAATGCAATCGGCGATGCGCTCGACCTGCCCGGGCTTGTCCGGGGCGAAGACAGTGATGACGAGGTGGTCCATGGCGCAGTCCTCTTGTTGATGGAAGGGACAGTATAGGCAGGACGCGCAAGTCAAGGAGACCGAGAGAATCGTGTACAAGTTTTAATATTTATCTGGAACAATCCACAGTTTTTTTGAGAACATCCGATATCGCGCCGTGACCGTACTGCTTTAGTCGGTCGCGGAACGACGCAATTAGTCTAATTTCACAACTGCAATTGATCATGTAGTATGCCGCAGCACGCACTACATAATCGCGACACCCCTGTTGTACCGATGTCTGCTTAAGGCCAGTCGCATCCCTGAAAAGCCCCGTCAGCAAGGCTTTAATACCCAGCCGCCAGCGATGGCATGTACTGGTTCGGGGTTTGTGGTTTAAATGTCCCGAGGCTTCATTGTCAAAATCGAAGAGCTGAAAAGCGAAATAGCTGAGCAGAGTGAGGCAAGCAATGACTGAACACGTTCAAGTCGGTGGCCTGCAGGTCGCCAAAGTCCTGTTCGACTTCGTGAACAACGAAGCCATTCCCGGAACCGGCCTCACCGCCGATGCGTTCTGGGCCGGTGCCGACAAGGTCATCCACGACCTGGCCCCGAAGAACCAAGCCCTACTCGCCAAACGCGATGATTTCCAGGCGCGGATCGATGCCTGGCACCAGGCCCGTGCCGGCCAGCTCCACGACGCCGTGGCTTACAAAGCCTTCCTGCAAGACATTGGCTACCTGCTGCCAGAAGCGGCGGATTTCCAAGCCACGACCCAGAACGTCGATGACGAAATCGCCCGCATGGCCGGCCCGCAGCTGGTGGTGCCGGTGATGAACGCCCGCTTCGCCCTCAATGCCTCGAACGCCCGCTGGGGTTCGCTGTACGACGCGCTGTACGGCACCGATGCCATCAGCGAAGCCGATGGCGCGGAAAAAGGCAAAGGCTACAACAAGGTGCGCGGCGACAAGGTCATCGCCTTCGCCCGCGCCTTCCTCGACGAAGCGGCCCCCCTGGCGGCCGGCTCCCATGTCGACTCCACCGCGTATAAGATCGTCGAGGGCAAACTGGTGGTCGCCCTCAAGGGCGGCAGCAACAGCGGCCTGCGTGACGATGCCCAACTGATCGGCTTCCAGGGCGAAGCCTCGGCACCGACTGCGGTGCTGCTGAAACACAACGGCCTGCACTTCGAAATCCAGATCGATGCCAGCACTCCCGTCGGCCAGACCGATGCCGCTGGCGTCAAAGACATCCTGATGGAAGCCGCGCTGACCACCATCATGGACTGCGAAGACTCGGTCGCCGCCGTCGACGCCGATGACAAGGTGGTGATCTACCGCAACTGGCTCGGTTTGATGAAGGGCGACCTGTCGGAAGAAGTCACCAAGGGCGGCCAGACGTTTACCCGGACCATGAACCCTGATCGTGTCTATACCGCTGTCGACGGCTCGGGCGTGACCCTGCACGGCCGCTCGCTGCTGTTCGTGCGTAACGTCGGCCATCTGATGACCATCGACGCGATCCTGGACAAGCACGGCAACGAAGTGCCGGAAGGCATCCTCGACGGCCTGGTCACCAGCCTGGCGGCGATCCACAGCCTCAACGGCAACACCTCGCGCCGCAACAGCCGCACCGGCTCGGTGTACATCGTCAAGCCGAAGATGCATGGCCCGGAAGAAGCCGCGTTCACCAACGAGCTATTCGGTCGCGTCGAAGACGTGCTGAACCTGCCGCGCAACACCCTCAAGGTCGGGATCATGGACGAGGAGCGCCGCACCACGGTCAACCTCAAGGCCTGCATCAAGGCCGCCAGCGAACGCGTAGTGTTCATCAACACCGGCTTCCTCGACCGTACCGGCGATGAAATCCACACCTCCATGGAAGCCGGCCCGATGGTGCGCAAGGCCGACATGAAAGCCGAGAAGTGGATCGGCGCCTATGAAAACTGGAACGTCGATATCGGCTTGAGCACCGGCCTGCAAGGGCGCGCGCAAATCGGCAAGGGCATGTGGGCGATGCCGGACCTGATGGCCGCGATGCTCGAACAGAAAATCGCTCATCCGCTGGCCGGCGCCAACACCGCGTGGGTTCCCTCGCCGACCGCCGCCGCCCTGCACGCGCTGCATTACCACAAGGTCGACGTGTTCGCTCGCCAGGCCGAACTGGCCAAGCGCGCTCGCGCTTCGGTGGACGACATCCTGACCATCCCGCTGGCCGTCAACCCGAACTGGACGCCGGAGCAGATCAAGAACGAACTGGACAACAATGCCCAGGGCATCCTCGGCTACGTGGTGCGCTGGATCGACCAGGGCGTCGGCTGCTCCAAGGTACCGGACATCAACGACATCGGCCTGATGGAAGACCGTGCGACGCTGCGTATCTCCAGCCAGCACATCGCCAACTGGCTGCGCCACGGCATCGTCACGCAAGACCAGGTGATGGAAAGCCTCAAGCGCATGGCGTCGGTGGTCGACCGCCAGAACGCCAACGACCCGCTGTACCGGCCGCTGGCGCCAGACTTCGACCGCAACATCGCCTTCCAGGCGGCGATCGAACTGGTGATCGAAGGCACGAAGCAACCTAACGGCTACACCGAGCCGGTGCTGCACCGTCGCCGTCGCGAGTTCAAGGCAGCCAACGGGTTGTGATTGAGCGGTAGAAGCGGCACAAAAAGCCCTGATCGAAAGATCAGGGCTTTTTCATGCCCCTGTGGGAGCGAGCTTGCTCGCGATAGCGGTGTGGCAGTCAATGGCGATGTTGAATGTCAGGCCGCCATCGCGAGCAAGCTCGCTCCCACATTCGAATGACACCGGTCCTCGGCGCACGGTCTTAAAGATCCATCCCCAACTCATGCTTGACCAACCCCAGCAGCTTGTCGGTATCGATCGGCTTGAGCAGAAAGTCCACCACGCTCAAGTGCATCGCTTCGATGGCGTCCTTCACGTCGGCATCGCCCGACACGATGATGATCGGCAGCGCTGCCCGCTCGGACTCGCGCACCAGGCGGACCAGTTCCAGGCCATCGACATTGCCCATGCGCAGGTCGGTGATCAACAGGCCGATCGACGGCTTGGTTTCCAGCATCTTGAGCGCCGTTTCGCCGCTGGCGGCGGTCATGCAGTGAATCCCGTCCAATGCCAGGATCTCCGACAACAGCTCACGGGCGTCCTTATCGTCATCAACGATCAAGACACGTTGCGGCGGCAGGTCAGGTTCCAACATGACGGCACTCAGCGCCTCGCGCTCGGCGTCACTCAAAATATCGTGGTCAGGCATGGTGCTCTCTACGTTCTTTAAATCGATCCCCTGGCACAGTGGTCAGACATCGTTCTGCGGCGCTTCAATGTGCACTTCGTCGGATTTTTTTCCAAGAACATTCAATGAAGATTTTTCTGACGCCTGGCGTAAGACTTTTCCGTGAATCCGGCCCTTAGGCCGCGACCTAGACTTACGTCCAATGGGCACCCCGCGCTGAGGGGCCGACCATGGAGAACAGATCCGACCACAACAATTCGAATAAGACTGCGTAATGGCTATGAAAAAAGCGGACGCCTTCATCCAGGCAGGGAAAACCGCGGTGTTGCAAAACATCCAGGGGACGCTGCAATTTCTCCAGCGCTTTCCGCCGTTCAACCAGATGGAAAATGCCCACCTGGCCTATCTGGTGGAGCAATGCCTGCTGCGTTTCTACGCCCCGGGCGACACCATCATCAAGCCGGCTGACGGCCCGGTGGAGCACTTTTACATCGTCAAGCAGGGTCGGGTGGTGGGCGAACGCCCGCATTCGGCCAAGGGTGGCACCGAGACCACCTTCGAGATCACCACCGGCGAATGTTTCCCCCTTGCCGCGCTGCTGGGCGAGCGGGCCACGCGCACTGAGCACCGGGCCGGCGAAGACACGTTCTGCCTGCAACTGAACAAACTGGCCTTCATCAAGCTCTTCGCCCTGTCCGCCCCGTTTCGCGATTTCGCCCTGCGCGGCGTCAGCAGCCTGCTCGACCAGGTCAACCAACAGGTCCAGCAGAAATCCGCGCAAACCCTGGGCACCCAGTACTCCCTCAATACGCGGCTGGGTGAACTGGCGATGCGCCATCCAGTCAGTTGCAGCCCGCACACGCCGCTGCGCGAAGCCGTGAAACTGATGCACGAGCAGCAGGTCGGCAGCATCGTGGTGGTCAATGAGCAAAAAGCGCCGGTGGGGATTTTCACTTTGCGCGACCTGCGCCAGGTGGTGGCCGATGGTTCCGGGGACTTTTCCCAAGCCATCGCAGGACACATGACCCAGGCACCCTTCTTCCTTTCGCCGGACCACAGCGCCTTCGACGCGGCCATCGCCATGACCGAGCGTCACATCGCCCACGTCTGCCTGGTCAAGGACCAGCGTCTGTGTGGCGTGGTCTCGGAGCGCGATCTGTTTTCCTTGCAGCGCGTCGACCTGGTGCACCTGGCCCGGACCATCCGCAACGCCCCCAGGGTGGAAAACCTCGTGGCCCTGCGCGGCGAGATCGGCCAACTGGTGGAGCGCATGCTGGCCCACGGCGCGTCGTCGACCCAGATCACCCACATCATCACCCTGCTCAACGACCACACGGTGTGCCGCGTCATCGAACTGACCCTGGCCGACAAAGGCGACCCGGGTGTGCCGTTCAGTTGGCTGTGTTTTGGCAGTGAAGGCCGGCGCGAGCAAACCCTGCACACCGACCAGGACAACGGCATGTTGTTCGAAGCCCGGGATGCCGCCCATGCCGCGCAGATCCGCGGCCTGCTGTTGCCCATCGCCCAACAAATCAACCAAAGCCTGGCCCTGTGCGGCTTCACCTTGTGCAAGGGCAACATCATGGCCGGCAACCCCGAGCTGTGCCTGTCCCGCGCCGAATGGGCCCGGCGCTTCGCATCATTCATTCGCGAAGCGACGCCGGAAAACCTGCTGGGCTCGAGCATCTATTTCGACCTGCGGGTGGTCTGGGGCGATGAGCAAGGTTGCGCGCAGTTGCGCCAGCAGATCCTCGGCCAAGTGGCCGACAATCGCCTGTTCCAGCGCATGCTGGCCGAGAACGCGCTGCGTCATCGCCCGCCGGTGGGACGCTTCAGGGACTTCGTGCTGAGCCGCAAGAATGGCGAAAAGGCGACCCTGGACCTGAAAGTGCAGGGCCTGACGCCCTTCGTCGACGGCGCCCGCCTGCTGGCCCTGGCCAACGGCATCGAAGCCAACAATACCTTGGAACGCCTGCGACAACTGGTCGTCAAGGAAGTCATCGAACCGCTCGATGGCGCGGCCTATGAAGAGGCCTATCACTTCATCCAGCAAACCCGCATGCAGCAACACCAACGGCAAACCCGCGAGAACCTGCCCTATTCCAACCGAGTAGACCCCGACAGCCTCAACCATCTGGACCGACGCATCCTGCGCGAATCCCTGCGCCAGGCCCAACGCCTGCAAAGCAGCCTGACGTTGAGGTACCAGTTGTGAACCTGTTTTCCTGGCTGCGCCCGGCCCAGCCGACATTGCCCGACGCGCTGCAGCAGCGCCTGGAGCGCCTGCCCGCGCCCTCGCCACTGGGCGAAGGCGACCTGCGGGAGCAGCGCTGGGTCGTCCTGGACCTGGAAACCACCGGATTGAACTTGAACAAGGACCAGGTGCTGTCCATCGGCGCGGTGGTCATCGAAGACGGTGCCATCGACTTCAGCCAGCAATTCGAACGTACCTTGCAGTGCAATCAGCAAAAGCTCGGCCCCAGTGTGTTGATCCATGGCCTGGCGCCCAGTGCCATCGCCGCCGGCAGCGACCCGGCCGAGGCGCTGCTGGCGTTCATGGCGTTCGTGGGCGACAGCCCGCTGCTGGCCTTTCACGCGCCGTTCGATTCCCACATGCTCGGGCGCGCCTTGAAAGACCATCTGGGCTATCGCCTGCAGCATCCGTTCCTCGACGTGGCGGACTTGGCCCCGATGCTTTGCCCGCAAGCCCATTTGCGCAAATCCGGCCTGGACGAATGGATCGACTGGTTCAAGCTGCAAGTCTTCGATCGCCACAACGCCAGCGCCGACGCCCTGGCCACGGCGGAACTGGCGCTGATCCTGTTCAGCCGCGCCCGTCAGCAACAGATCCACAGCCCGCTTGACCTGCAACAGCGCCTGGGCCAGTGGAAACGGCGACAGCAGGCGCCTTCGCTTTGAAAGATGAACACACTCACTGTGGGAGCGAGCTTGCTCGCGATGGCGTACTGTCAGTCGGCATTGATGTTGACTGACCTGTCGCTATCGCGAGCAAGCTCGCTCCCACACAGACCCGGCCTCAATTTCCGTGCCTGCACTGCCCGACCAGCGCCAATTGCTTTCCCGCCCCCGCCTCTGCCACAATCGCGAACAATTCTCGTTACTTAAAACATCGGTGATGCTCCGTGTCGTCAGTCCCTAGCCCCCACAGTGATCTGGTTGGTGCGTTATACCGTGACCATCGCGCTTGGCTATTGGCATGGCTGCGACGCAACGTGGCGTGTGCGCACCGGGCAGAAGACCTGAGCCAGGACACTTTCGTGCGCTTGCTGGGACGCGAGGACCTGAAGGCGCCCCGCGAACCCCGGGCGTTTCTGGTGGCCATCGCCAAGGGCCTGTTGTTCGATTATTTCCGTCGAGCGGCATTGGAGCAGGCTTACCTCACCGAACTGATGCTGATCCCCGAGGCCGAGCAGCCTTCGGTGGAAGAACAGCAAATCATCCTGGAAGACCTCAAGGCCATCGATCGCCTGCTCGGCAAACTGTCGAGCAAGGCCCGCGCAGCCTTCCTCTATAACCGCCTCGACGGCCTCGGCCATGCCGAAATCGCCGAGCGCCTGGGGGTTTCGGTGCCGCGGGTACGGCAGTACCTGGCCCAGGGCATCCGGCAATGCTACATCGCCTTGTACGGTGAACCGACATGAGCCAGGCCCATGCCAAGCCGGTCTCGGCCAGCGTGCTGGATGCCGCCATTGCCTGGCAGTTGTCGTTGGACGCGAGCAGCCCCCAGGAGCATGAAGCGTTCGCCCGCTGGCACGCCGCCGATGAAGAACACGCCCGGGCCTGGCGGCAATTGGGCATGCTCGACCAGCGCTTCAGCGTGGCCAACGGGCCGGCACGGGCGGCGTTGCTGCAATCGCGGGTGAGCATTCGCCGGCGGATACGCAAGCTCGGCAGCGGCCTGGCCAGCGTTGTCGCGGTCATCGGCCTGGCGTTGTTTGCCAGTGAACGTTACCTGCCGCTGGATTACTGGCTGGCCGATCAGCGCACCGCAACAGGCGAGCAACGCACCCTGCGCCTGGCCGACGGCACGGTGATCAACCTCAACACTCACAGTGCGCTGGACGTGCGTTTCGATGACAAGCAGCGCCGTATCGTTCTGCAGGAAGGTGAAATCCTGGTGGAAACCGGCCACGACGACCCGCGCCCGTTCATTGTCGAGACCCGCGAAGGCCGCCTGCGCGCGTTGGGCACACGATTCCTGGTCAAGCGTGAAGACGAAGGCACGCGCCTGAGCGTATTGAAATCCGCCGTGGCGGCGCATCCCCAGGCCACGGACAGCGAACAGATCCTGCGCGAAGGCCAACAGGTGCTGATGCGCCGCGACGGCCTCGGACCGACCGTTGCCCTGAACCCCGGTGCCGATGCCTGGACCCGCGGCATGCTGGTGGTGGACAACGCCCGCCTTGAAGACCTGGTCCATGAGTTGGGGCGTTACCGGCGCGGCTACCTCGGTGTCGAGCCACGAGTGGCCGACCTGCGCATCACCGGCAGTTTCCCGCTGCACGACACTGACTTGGCCCTGACCGCCCTGTTGCCGACCTTGCCGGTGCAGGTCGGATATCACACGAAGTGGTGGGTGTTCGTCGAACCGAAGAGCGGGGCCAAGCCCTGAGGGATGTTGTGTGAGGCAGGCCGCCTTCGCGGGCAAGCCCGCTCCCACAGGGGAATGGCGGCACACACAATATCGTGGGCGGCTCGGTCAGTGTGGGAGCGAGCTTGCTCGCGATGAGGCCATCACTGACACAAAGCCACCAACCTGCAAAACGAATCTAAATTATTTTCATCCAGCCCTATCACTTTTCGATTTTCATCCGGCACCCAGGCAATTGAGAAATATTTCCATTCAGGAGCCGCCGTATGTCCCGCCCGCTAGACACCCTGTTGCGCCCCAGCCTGTTGGCCGTTGCCATTGCCTTCGCCGTCCCGTTGACCAGCGCCCCGCTGCTGGCCGCCGAACAAGCCACGAGCGTGCGCACCTACAACTTGCCCGCCGCGCCCCTGTCCAGCACCCTGAACCAGATCGCCAGCCAGGCCGGCCTCGCGCTGAGCCTGAATCCGTCCCTGGCCTCGGGCAAGACCTCGGCCCCGGTCCAAGGCCAGTTCGATGCCACCGGCGCATTGCGCGAGGCCTTGCGCGGCACCGGCCTGCAACTGGAACAAAGCAGCGCTGGCACCTACAGCCTGGTGGCCGTACCTGAAGGCGTCATGGCCTTGCCGGAAACCAGTGTGATCGGTGCCGGTCTCAGCGAAACCGCGTGGGGCCCGACCGAGGGCTACGTCGCCACCCGCACCGCCGCCGGCACCAAGACCGACACGCCGATCGTCGAACTGCCGCGCTCCGTCTCCGTGGTCACCCGCCAACAGATGGAGGACCGTTCTGTCCTCAACCTCAATGACGCCCTGCGCTACACCGCCGGCGTGCAGAGCAGCGGCTACGGCTCGGATTCACGCAACGACTGGCTGCTGGTTCGCGGCTTCGTGCCGACCCAGTTCCTCGATGGCCTGCCACTGCCCAAGGGCAACTACATCACGCCGAAAATCGAGCCCTGGAACCTTGAGCGCATCGCCGTGCTGCGTGGCCCGGCGTCGTCGGTCTACGGCCAGACGCCACCCGGCGGCATGCTGGACATGGTCAGCCGTCGCCCGCAAGTCGAAAGCAGCCATGAAGTCGAACTGCAGGCCGGCAGCTACGAACATAAGCAGATCAACTTCGACAGCACCGGTAAGGTCGATGACGAAGGCCAGCTTCTCTACCGGGTCAGCGGCACTGTGCGCGACAGCAATTCCCAGGTCGACCACATCCCGGACAAGCGCTACAACCTCGCGCCGAGCCTGACCTGGAACATCAACGACGACACGCGCCTGACCTTCCTGTCCCAGTACACCCGCGACGACACCGGCATCACCGGGCAATTCCTGCCGCTGCAAGGCACCAAGCTGTCTTCGCCGGCGGGCAAGATTTCCCACCACAAGAACCTCGGCGATCCGGATTGGGAATTCTACGACCGTACCTACTACGCCCTCGGTTATGCGTTCGAACACCGTCTGAACGACACTTGGCAGTTCCGCCAGAACCTGCGCTACACCAAGAGCGACCTGCAAACCCAAGGCATCTCCGCTGGCGGGCAATTCTGGCCGGCGGGGCCCGATGAAGCAGTCAGCGCCGATGGCACCATCAAGCGCAGCGCCAGTGTCATTGACGAAGACATCAGCCAGTTCGCCGTGGACAACAATTTCCAGGCCGACTTCCAGACCGGCGCCCTCAGTCACACCCTGCTGCTGGGCCTGGATCACCAGCGCTCCAACAGCAATTCCCGTTGGCTGTGGGGCTCGACCGGCGTGCCGACCAGCAACATCCACAACCCGATCTACGGACAGGACTTCTCCAACGTCCAATACTTCACCATGTACGACTACAACCAGAAGACCAACCAGACCGGCCTGTATGTCCAGGACCAGATCGCCCTGGACAACTGGCGCCTGACCCTCGGCGGCCGTGAAGACTGGATTCACACCGGCACCGAATTCCACAACCAGAACAACGTCACCAACACCCAGCGCGACAAGAAATTCAGCGGCAACGCGGCGTTGAGCTACGTCTTCGATAACGGTGTGACGCCCTACATTTCCTTCGCCCAGTCGTTCCAGGCGGCGGCCGGTTCAACCGTCAACAGCACCGAAGCGTTCAAGCCGACAGAAGGCGAACAGTACGAAGCCGGCATCAAATATCAACCGCCGGGCACCAAGACCTTGCTGACCGCCGCGGTGTTCGACCTGACCCAGAAAAACAACTCCGTGACCGAAAACAACGTCACCCGCCAAGTGGGTGAAGTCCAGGTGCGTGGTCTGGAACTGGAAGCCTCGGGCGATGTGACCGACAACCTGAAGCTCATCGGTTCCTACACCTACAACGACAGTGAAATCACCAAGGGCACCGCAGCGGAAAAAGGCAAGCGCATGGCCCAGGTGCCGCGCAACCAGGCCACCGCCTGGGCGGACTACACCTGGCATAACGGTCCGCTGGATGGCTTCGGGGTCGGTGCCGGCGTGCGTTATGTCGGCGACACCTACGGCAACACCACCAACACCGACTGGGGTCACGTCGGCTCCTACACCGTGTACGACGCCTCGGCCCACTACGATCTCGGGCGTTTGAACAAGACCCTCAAAGGCGTCACGGTGGCGGTGGACGCGAAGAACATTTTCAACAAGGACTACCTGTCCACTTGCGATGGCTTCTACTGCTACTACGGCGACCAACGCAACGTCGTCGCCAGCGTGAATTACAAATGGTAAACGGTTAGCATTTGCAAAACCTTTTTGAGGGCACCTGTACCCGAGACCTGTCAGTCAAATGAAATCCCTGTGGGAGCGAGCTTGCTCGCGAAGACGGCGTAACAGTCAACATTGATGTTGTCTGCCACACGGTTTTCGCGAGCTAGCTCGCTCCCACAGGTTTCGCGGCTTGACTGACGGGGCTCAGGCATCGAGGCCCTCTTGTATTCGGATCGCTCATGAAAAGCAAAACCATCCGCCGCTGGTCCTTCGTCCACACCTGGACCAGCCTGATCTGCACGGTGTTCCTGCTGATGCTGGCGATCACCGGACTGCCGTTGATCTTCCACCACGAAATCGAACACCTGCTGGGCGACGCTCCCGAGTTCCGGGAGATGCCTGCCGACACGCCACACCTGGACCTCCAGCAGTTAGTGGAAAAGGCCAAGGCCCATCGTCCGGGTGAAGTGGTCCAGTATTTTGGCTGGGACGAAGACGAGCCCAACGGCATCTTCACCATCATGGCGCCGACAGCGGACACCGAGCCCAACTCCTCCCATACCTTCATGCTCGATGCACGCACCGGCGAGGCCCTGGAAAGGCCCTCGGCCAATGGTGGTTTCATGATGGTCATGCTGCGCCTGCACGTGGATATGTTCGCGGGTTTGCCGGGCAAGTTGCTGCTGGCGTTCATGGGGTTGCTGTTCGTGATTGCCATCGTCTCCGGGGTGGTCCTGTACCTGCCGTTCATGCGCCGGTTGAAGTTCGCCACGGTGCGCCAGGACAAATCCACGCGCCTGCGCTGGCTCGACCTGCATAACCTGATCGGCGTGGTGACGCTGGTCTGGGCGCTCACCGTGGGCGTCACCGGCGTGATTGCCGCGTGCGCCGACCTGATCATCGCCGCCTGGCGCAACGACAGCCTCAGCGCCATGGTCGAACCCTATCGCAACGCCCCGCAACTGACACAATTGGCCCCGGCTACCCGCTTGCTCGACATCGCCAAGGAAGTCGCGCCGGGCATGGAGCCTAGCTTCATCGCCTTCCCCGGCACGTTGTTTTCCAGCCAACACCACTACGGCGTGTTCATGAAAGGCAGCACCCACCTGACCTCGCATTTGCTGACGCCGGTATTGATCGATGCCAGCACCCTGGAGGTCACCGCCGTCGCCGAACGACCGTGGTACATGGACGTCATGAGCCTGTCTCTACCGTTGCACTTCGGCGACTACGGTGGTCGGCCGATGCAGATCTTCTGGGCCACCCTCGACGTGCTCACCATCATCGTCCTCGGCAGTGGCGTTTACCTGTGGCTGGTGCGGCGTAAAGCGGCCAAGCGTGCAACGGTCGGCACGGAGGTCGCCTCGTGAGGCCACGGCAATCGAGTTTCTGGAAAGTGTTTGGTATTCCCGTGGTGATTGGCGCACTGAGCGCGGCGGGGTTGTTTTCGGCGTTGCTGGGCGATGGAGCGTGGGATGCAGTGGCCTGGGTCGGCCTGGGGATTCCAACGGTACTGGGAGTCTGGGGATTGCTCAAGCGCGGATAACCCGGCCAGGCATGAAACCTGCGGGAGCGGGCTTGCTCGTGAAGACGGAGTGTCAATCTCAGTGACTTGTCTGACGTACCGCTTTCGCGAGCGAGCTCGCTCCCACATGGGAATCGAGTCAGGCTATCCGCCCCTCGCCAGCCGTCCCGGAACTGTCTAGGCTAAGCCCCTGGCCGTTTATCGAGGATACCCGCATGTCCCCCCCCAGCATGACGCTGTTTCACAACCCCGCTTCGCCCTTCGTTCGCAAGGTCCTGGTGCTGCTGCACGAAACCGGCCAGCAAGACCGCGTGGCGTTGCAGCTCAGCCAACTCACACCGGTCAAGCCGGACCGCGCGCTGATCGAAGACAACCCGTTGAGCAAGATCCCGGCCCTGCGCCTGGCCAACGGGAGCGTGATCCATGACAGCCGGGTCATTCTCGATTACCTCGACCACCAGCATGTCGGCAACCCGCTGATTCCCCGGGACGGCGCAGCCCGCTGGCGGCGCCTGACCCTGGCCTCCCTGGCCGATGGAGTCATGGATGCGGCGGTGATGATCCGCTACGAAACCGCGCTACGTCCTGTGGAAAAACACTGGGACGAGTGGCTCGATGCGCAACGGGACAAGATTCGCCGGGCCCTGGGCTTGCTCGAAGCCGAGGCGATCGCCGAACTGGCCAGCCATTTCGACGTGGCCTCCATCAGCGTGGCCTGCGCCCTGGGCTACCTGGACCTGCGCCATCCCGACCTGGAATGGCGCAAGGCCAACCCGCAATTGGCGGCGTGGTTTGCCGAGGTGAGCTTGCGACCTTCAATGGCAGCGACGGTGCCCAAGATTTAGTGCTGCACAGGCTGCACCGGCCCCATCGCGAGCAAGCTCGCTCCCACATTGGGTTGCTTTGCCTGGACGACCGGGATCTCCTGTGGGAGCGAGCTTGCTCGCGATAGGGCCACTGCGGTCCAGCGGAAACAATCCGACAATCAGCGCCACCAACATCGCTCCCTCCCGCTGATCCTCACGCAACCCCAACGACCGACTCATTTCACTTCTCCCAGATCGAAGGCCATGGCAGCGGCCGGCTTCGCCCCGACCCCATACCAGTCCAGCTTGCGGGTCAGCACCATGAACACGCCCAGCAGGCCGAACAGCAGCAGCGACCCCATCAGCAGTGCATAGTCCTCCGCGCTCAGCAGGCCGTAGAGCAAACCGTACAACCCCGCCAGCCCTGCCGAAAACCCCAGGCCGTGGCTCACACTGCGCAACACATGGCAGACATAAAACCCGATCAGCACGACACAGGCACTGGCCGACACCAGGTATGCCAGGGTGAAGCCGATGTGTTCCGACAGCGACAACAACAGCAGGTAGAAGAACGCCAGCGCCACGCCCACCAAGGCGTACTGGACCGGGTGGACGGCCAGGCTCTTGAGCACTTCGAAGAGAAAGAAGCCGGCGAAGGTCAGGGCAATGAACAGCAGCGCATATTTGATCGCCCGGTCGCTCTTGAGGTACTGGTCCACCGGGTCGATGAAGCTCACACCGAAGGCCCGGCTGCGGAACGCTTCACAGCTATCGCCCGGCTCGCAGGCTTGCAATGTTTCCAGCAGGTTGGTGGAGAAAAACGACGTCTGCCAGTCGGCACTGAAGCCCTGCTCATTGATCTCGCGATTGCTGGGCAGATAGTTGCCAATGAAGCTTGGGTGCGGCCAGTCCGCCGACAAGTGCACTTTGGTGGATTTGCCCACCGGCAGAATCTGGAACTCGCCAGTGCCTTGCAGGCGCAGGTCAAAACCGAAGGTCAGCTCGGGACCGCCCTGGGCGGTGATCATCGGCAGCGGCACATGCACACCCTGCCCCAGCCAGCCAAGCCGCGAACCGGGCAGGAAGTCGACGGTCTGCTGGTTCAGCGTCAGGGTCAGCGCGTTTTCGATGCCACGAATATCGCTGATGCCAACGCTCAAGTACGGTTCGTCGAAGCGGTAGTCGGCAAAGTCCTTGGCGGCGACGCCATAGCGCTCAGGCACCTTGAAGCGGCCATCGATCCGGTTATCGGCGTGGAACATCCGCGCTTCGTAGATACCCCGGGCACGGGTTTCGGTACGCACCTGGCCGTCGAGCTCGAATTGCTCCGGCAAAAAATACAACTCGCCCGTTCGCTCGACGGTTTCCAGGAAACGCACGCCGGTCTTCTCGTTGGTGTTCCAGACCTTCACGCTCTTGCGAAATGGCACCACGATCATCGGCCCGATCAATTGCTGGCTGTAGCTGGAGCTGCGGGCGATGTCCTGCAGCACACCGTCGCGCAACTCCTGGCGCTCATCGATGAGGCCATTGATCATCAACAGCGGAATCATCAGCAAGAGAATCAAGAGGGCGATCATGCCCAGTTTAATGGCGAGGCTGCGGTTCATGTGGGGCTCTCCCTGTTTGAATGAGGGCGAGTCTGGGGTGGTTGTGTGAGGGGTTTATGGGGGGAATGTGGAGATTGTGTGGAGAACCAGGAACCTCTGTGGGAACGAGCTTGCTCGCGATGGCGGTGGGTCAGCGCCAGTTATGCCGACTGGTACTCCGCTATCGCGAGCAAGCTCGCTCCCACAGGAAGGGGTGTTTAGTCAGATAGCAACTGCGGGTTCAGGGCAGCCGCAAAACCACCTCCACCCCGCCCTCGACATTGCCAATGCTGAACTGCCCCCCATGCAACTGCACCACCTCCTCCACGAAGTTGAGCCCCAGGCCGGTGCTCTTGCGACCGCTTTCCGGGCGCGGCAGGGAGTAGAAGCGTTCGCTCAGGCGGGGCAGCGCGTAGTCGGGGATCGGCGCGGCCTGATTGAACAGGCGGATCTCGACGCGGTCCCCACGGCGCTCGGCGCTGACCCGCAGCAGGCCGTTGACGGGGGTGAAGTCCAGGGCGTTTTCCAGCAAATTGCCCAAGGCCTGGCGCAACAGGAACGGCTCTCCCGTCAACGTCAGGTCGGCAGCGATGTGCCGTTCGACCTTCAACTGGCGACTTTCGATCCAGCCGCCGCGCGCTTCCAGCAACTCGTCCATCAACGCCGCCAGCGGTACCGAGACTTCTTCTTCCAACCCCTGGCGCTGCTCGATCTGGGCCAGGTTGAGCAAGCGTTCGATCAACTGCTGCATGCGCGCACTTTCATTGTCGATGTTACTGACGAAGCGCTGGTGCTGGGCGGCGGGCATGTCGCTTTGCAGCAGTTCAGCGGCGCCACGAATCGCCGCCAGCGGGCTCTTGAGTTCGTGGGTGAGTGTGTGCACGTAACGCTCGACGTACGCCTTGCCTTCGAGTTGGGTGCGCATGTGCTCCACGGCACCCGCCAATTGCTCGAACTCGCCGCCACGATAATGCGGCACTTCCACCCGACGCCCCTGGCTGACCGCCTGTGCGTAGCTCGTCAAACGCCGCAATGCCGCGCTGAGCCACCACGACAGCAAGCCGCCCAGTAACAAGCCCAGGGCGACCAGGCCGGCGCCATAGGCCAACAGGCGCCGCTCGGTGCGGTCGACATAAGGCTGCAAGGAACTGTTGGGCTTGGCGACGGTGACAACGCCGATGATCCGGCCGTTGTCGCGGATCGGCGCGCCGACATGCATCACCGAAGACGCCGGATCGTCCGGATCGCTACGGCTCGAGCGGGCACCGTAGTGGCCGCGCAGGGTCAGGTAGACGTCGTTCCAGCGCGAGTAATCCTGCCCTACCGCCACGCCACTGGAGTCGAGCACCACGATGCCGTTGGCATCCGTGACGTAGATGCGATGGCTGACCTGATTCTTCGGCAGGCCCCAGATCGTCGCCGCCGGCTGGCGCTCGCCGTAGGCCTTGAGCAATTGCGGCCAGCGATTCTGGTTGAGGGTGCCGGCCTTGAAATCGTCCCGCAGGATCTCGGCCATCAGGTTGGCGGTGTCCACCAGGGTTTCTTCGGTGGACTGGCGCACGCCGGGGCGGATTTCCTCCATGACCGTGTTGAGCACGAAATAGCCGGTCAGGGCGATAAACAGCACATACACCAGGAAAATCCGGATCCCCAGCGACATCAGCTGTGCCCCGGGCTGTAGCTGTAGCCCAGGCCTCGATGCGTCTGGATCGGTTCGGCCTCGGCCCGGACCAGGCGCAACTTGGCGCGCACACTCTTGATGTGGCTGTCGATGCTGCGCTCGTAGCCGGCATCGCTGGCAACGCCCAAGGCATCGAGCAATTGTTCGCGACTGAAGACCCGCTCGGGTTGCTCCAGCAGACAATTGAGCAGGCGGAATTCGTGGCGGGTGAGGTTCAGCGGTTTGCCGCGATAGTGAATCTGCACACGGTCGGCATCGACCTGAAACAGTCCCATGCCCGGCTCCACCGCTGGACGCGGCACCACGCGCTTGAGGATCGCCCGGACCCTGGCCGCCACCTCGCGGGGGCTGAAGGGTTTGACCACGTAATCGTCGGCACCGATCTCCAGGCCGACAACGCGGTCGATTTCAGCATTGCGCGCGGTGAGAAAAATGACCGGGACGTCGCTGAAGCGCCTGAGTTGCTTGCACGTTTCGAAGCCGCTGATATCCGGCAGGCCGACATCGAGGATGATCAGGTCCACCGGGGTACTTTTCTGATGCTCGAGGGCCGCCGCGCCCAGGCTCAGCCACGTGGTGTCGAAACCTTCGCTCTGTAGGGCAAACACCAGCGTATCGGCGATGGCGGCTTCGTCTTCGACAATCAGGATATGAGGCATGGCTTACGAGCCCGGCTGTAAAGTTGCCGGAACGGTGCCCCAAGCCTCGCAGCACGTCAATCGGGGAAATCAGCAGTCGGGTTTATCCGCCGTATAACGCCGGGCGGGGTTCACCGCCGCGCCGAACTCACGCAACGCCTTGGCGCCGATCAGCAACGGGTAGTTGAAACTGCTGCGGTCGGTCAGGTTGACTTCCACGGTGCGCTTGACGTTGCCCAGGCACATTTCCAGCTCCACCACCGGGCGCTTGCTGGGGGCGATCTTTTCGTCGTCGTCTTCATCTTCTTCGGAGCGGGTCTTGATCTTGCTGATGCGCGCGACCTTGTGTTCATAGATCTTGTTGCTCGCATCCTTGGTCGCCAGGCGAAAGCGCACCCAGTCATCGCCGTCACGGGTGAAGGTCTCGATGTCCTTGGCCGACAACGAGGCAGTCAACGCACCGGTGTCCATCTTGGCCTTGAGTACTTCACCGCCGATTTCCGGCAGCGCAATGTATTCGTAGCGCCCGTACAGGGTCGGCTCAGCGGCCAGCACTGGGAGGGCCACCAGGGTAAGCAGGGCGAGAAGGGATTTCATGCAATGGGGCTTCCTGTGTGGGTGGGGTTTTAGACCGTGACGGGTGGATTCGTTCGGTTGGACACATCCCTCGCCACAAAAGCAAATCCAGCATACTCGTCAAAAGGTGAAACATTCGTCCACACCGATTTGGCCTGCCGCCCGAAGCTTGCTTATCATGGCCCGCCCACCCGTTTGCAAGAGTCATCTATGCGCCGCCTGCTCACCGGCTGTTTCGTCACCCTGCTGCTGTTGCTCAACACCCTGGTGCTGTTCGGGCCGCTGATGGTGTTCGCACTGCTCAAACTGGTCCTGCCCGGGCGCTTGCGCGACCACGCCTCGTGGGCGGTGATGTGGATCGCCGAGACCTGGGCCGAGATCGACAAGCTGATCTTTGCCTTGTGCATCCCCACCCGCTGGGACATCCGCGGCGGCGCGGACCTGCGCGGCGATACGTCTTACCTGGTGATCAGCAATCACCAGTCCTGGGTGGACATCCCCGCCCTCGTCCAGACCCTCAACCGGCGCACGCCGTTCTTCAAGTTCTTTCTCAAGAAGGAACTGATCTGGGTACCGTTCCTGGGGCTGGCCTGGTGGGCCTTGGATTACCCTTTCATGAAACGCTACACCAAGGCGTTCCTGGCCAAGAACCCGGAGCTGGCCGGCAAGGACCTGGAAATCACCAAGGCCGCCTGCGAGCTGTTCAAGCGTCAACCGGTCACCGTGGTCAACTACCTCGAAGGCACCCGCTTCACCACCACCAAAAGCCAACAACAGCAATCGCCCTTCACCCACCTGCTCAAGCCCAAGGCCGGTGGCGTGGCGTTCGTGCTGGCGGCCATGGGTGAACAACTGGATGCGGTACTGGACGTGACGGTGGTGTACCCGCAAGAGAAGATTCCCGGGTTCTGGGACTTGATCAGCGGCGCGGTGCCCAGGGTCATCATCGACATCCAGACCCGCGAGCTGGACCCGGCGTTGTGGCAGGGCGACTACGAAAACGATCCGGTGTTTCGCCAGCACGTGCAGAACTGGGTCAATCGGCTCTGGACTGAAAAGGACCAGCGTATTGCGGCTTTGCGCAACGAGGGTAGCTGATCAGACACCTGTGCCCCAAATACCACCCAGGTTCTGCAGCAGCGAACCGGCCACACCCTGCTGGCCGAGGTACTGCAGAATGATCGGGGCAAACTGGCCGATCATGCCACTGTCCATGCCCAGCGCACTGAAGGCATTGTTCAGGTCGCCGGTGTCCTTGACGTTACCCAGCAGACCATCGAGCAAAGCATTTTTGTCCGCCCCGCCACCGAGCAGACCGCCCAGGCCATTGAGCCCCCCGATGGCGCTGTTGCCAGCGATCTGATCCAGGCCCGGCACACTTCTGCTCAACTCGGAGAACTGCGGCTCGCTGAGCCGATTCTTCGCCAGCCCCAGCATCGCACCGGCGCCACCGATGGCCTGCTCCGGGGTGATCTTGAGTTCCGACCCCAGGGTATTGAGCAGACCGGCAGCTTTCGGCGCGGCGGCCACGACGCCCTCCTTCTCACCTGAGTGGCCTTGTATCGCCGACACCACATTGGCCGCATCGCTGAGGCTGAACTGCGCGAAGGCCGGGCTGGCGGCCAGTGTCAGCAGCCAAGACAGTGCAAAACCTCGTGAAACCTTCATCCGGGACATCCTCTTGAGCATGAAAAAGCCGCCCATGAAGAGCGGCGTAAAGCGTGCGTTGGACTGATGCGGACGGGGATTGTTCCTAAACGTACGACGAGAGTGGCCGATAGCCATTACAGAAAATTCCTCACAGACCGTCAGAACCGTCTGATTTAGTGAAAACGGCGTACTTTTATATAGCAAAAAGTTACCAAACATCTTTATACAGTTCTAAATTGACATAAATAACCGTCAACATTGACAGTAGCCCGCCCCCGACCAAAGCCGTGAAATCGTCGAACTGAGCCCTGGAGCCTGGCATATGAAAAAAATACTGGCTGGAGGCGCGATCATGCTTTTGATGATCATCGGCCATGTCCATGCCGGTGAAATAACGTGCCCCGCCGTCACTGACATTCACAGGAACATTGAATCCCTGGAAGACGTTTACTTCGTCGATATCCGGGAAGACCAAGAATGGAAGAGCGAAAGCCTGGTGGACGTGGTCGACCCGGCCTCCTTGCGATTCGAAGGTGCCGAATACGTTATCCATGAGGACGATGGAGACGAGCAGACAGCCATCCATACGACCATCACATGCAGGTACGGGGCGATCAATCTGAAGTTGGACTACCAACATATCCTGGAACCGGCCTTTTCAAAGTGGATGAGCAATCGCTGCGAAAGCGCGGATACCCGAACGTGCAGGTTGATAGACGGCGACTACTTCAACTTGATTTATTGATCGCTCGTGGTAACCGCGTCACTGTTCCAGCACCGCCGCTCAACCGCCCCCTGCCTTCGCCTGCGCCGTTACCGTACAGTGCGGCTTCCTCCAGCAGAGTTTGCCCATGAACGTAAAAATCGGCGGCGCCACCCTCGCGATCATCCTGACCGGCATGCTCATCGCCCTGGGCGTCAGCGAATGCCAGCGCGGCCCGCAGAACCCGGAACTTGCCGATGGCACCAGCGAAGAACAAAAGACCTGGCTGACCATCGAACACCGCATCAAGCGCTCCGATCCGACCCTGACCGAGGTGACTCGCGATCGACAAACCCTGACCCTGCACTACCGCCCGAACGCTACCACGCAGAGCGACGACGTCTGGGTTGCAGACCTGCTGCGGGTGGTCGGCCACGGCCTGGCGGCGCTCAATGGCGCGCCGGGGGGCAAGCAGTACACGCAAGTGACAGTCAAGGCACGACGCCTTGCCGATGACGACGTGGAACTGGTCTACGACATGCCGGGATTCGACGCCATCAAGACGCAACAAGGCGGCTACGTGACCTTCGCCGGCATGCCCCGCAGCCTGGTGTTCAGCCACCAGGCCCTGACCCAGGTGCAAGACGACTGTCGCAACCCGAGTACCTGGGGCTTCTATCCTGAATTCTGCGAACAGGTGAGGACGGCGACTGCCCATCGATAACCGTGGGGAGGCAGTCCGCTTGAACACTTCGTTGCGGGTACACGCCATGGCATGACCGCGCGGCAGAATTCTCGGCTGCGCGCACGACCCGTTATTTCTTCTCGATCTTGCCTACTGTCAACTCTGACAGTAGGCAGCTGTGCGTGCCGATCCTAAGCTGCAGCCGAGACACGACAATAAGGCTCTGGACAAACCACAGTCCCTGTGCCGCTCTTCATTCGGGCAAGCGGGAATAATAAAAATGAACGACCGAATCAAAGGAACCGTTAAGTGGTTTAACGATGCAAAAGGCTATGGCTTCATTACCTGCGACAAAGGCGGCGAGGAATTGTTCGTTCATTACTCGGCAATAGCCGGTGAGGGTTATAAAACGTTGAAACAGAAGCAGACCGTTTCATTTGAAATCGAGAAGGGCACCAAAGGCATGCAGGCCACGAAAGTGACGCCGGAATAAGCAACCCCGCCAATGGCTGAATAAAAAGGGCGACATCACTGTCGCCCTTTTTCCGTCTTGCCTATTGTTTTACGCCGCACTGAACAACTTGTGCGGATCGATCACAAACTTCTTCGGCACGCCCGCATCGAACTCGCCATAACCCTTCGGCGCATCATCCAGGCTGATCACCTGTACGCCGACGATTTCCGCGATGTTGATGCGGTCCCACATGATCGCCTGCATCAGTTGGCGGTTGTACTTCATCACCGGGGTCTGGCCGGTGTGGAAGCTGTGGGATTTGGCCCAGCCCAGGCCGAAACGGATGCTCAGGCTACCCATTTTCGCCGCCGCATCGACTGCACCCGGATCTTCGGTGACGTAGAGGCCGGGGATACCGATCTTGCCAGCGACGCGGACCACACCCATCAACGAGTTGAGCACGGTGGCCGGGGCTTCGTGCTTGACGCCGTCATGGCCATGGCCGCGGGCTTCGAAGCCTACTGCATCGACAGCACAGTCGACTTCAGGCTCGCCCAGCAGCGCAGCGATCTGTTCGTGCAACGGTGTATCGGTGGACAGGTCGGCGATTTCGAAACCCTGGGCCTTGGCGTGAGCCAGGCGGACCGGGTTGACGTCGCCGATGATCACCACCGCCGCGCCCAACAGGCGAGCGGAAGCGGCAGCCGCCAGGCCAACCGGACCGGCACCCGCGATGTAGACGGTGCTGCCAGGGCCAACCCCAGCAGTGACGGCGCCGTGGTAGCCGGTCGGCAGGATGTCGGACAGGCAGGTCAGGTCACGGATCTTCTCCATGGCCTTGTCGCG